>NZ_JAIP01000008.1:0-49141 GCF_002924605.1 Petrotoga sp. SL27
AGTAATGGCCCGTTCGACTTGCATGTGTTACGCACGCCGCCAGCGTTAACCCTGAGCCAGGATCAAACCCTTCATCCTAAACTCTTGGGCCTCCTCTATCTACTTTTCAAAGACCAACATACATCAAGGGGTTCACCTATCAAACTCCCCAATTTCAAAATTCTTCCTTTTTTTAAAGAACTTCGTTTGCACACAAACGCAAACTTCATTTACTCTTTCATCCATCAGCGTTGTATATATTACCACATCACTCTACCTTTTGTCAATTTCTTTTTTATGAACTTATTTGTAAATTATTGTGAATTGATATTTTTTTTAAGTCTATTATTTTAAAAACTTCGATCCAATATTTAAACAAATGAGACCATAAAACAAAGATCTCGCTTAAGTTATATTAGTCTTGGTATTTATATTATTTCCAATAAATACTAAAACTTAATAATTATTTATTAAAATGGATTAATTTCATCGGATTTGATTTTAAAAAAATAGATGCTTTTTCAGCATCTATTTTTAATGGTAAATTTACAAAATTAGCTTTGCATTTCTTCCATGAATACAATCTCGCCTTTTAATAGAGCTTCTAAATCTTCAACTGTGTATACTTTAATTGGTCCTATACCATTAAAGGATGTTGCATATTCATTGGTGTAAGCACCAGTATTTATAAAATATACTATGTCGTTATAATCAATATTAATTGGCAATTCAATTTCATCATAGATAGTATCTACACTGTCACAGGTAGGACCAGCTAAGGTCATAGTTGTTGTTTCGGAATACTCTTTGCCTTCCACCAGCACTTCGTACCTGAAATTTTCAACGGTTTCCATTAAACCGTGAAAAACACCGGTATCTAAAAACACCCAGTTTTGTGTACCCTTTCTACTCCTTAAAAGAACTCTTGAGGCAATTATCCCTGCATTACCAACCATAGACCTTCCCGGCTCAGATAAAACTCTTAACCCTTTCACCCATCCAAGATACTCTTTGATCGATTCATTTATTATTTCTCCAATTTCTTCTACGTCCGGCACTGGTTTTGTATGTTTTACGGGAATACCACCGCCTAAATTCAGCATTTTTAAATCAATCTTTTGCTTGTGAAGTTTTTCAAAAACCTCACTGGCATTCAAAATTGCTTCCTTCCACTTGTATTTGTTATATGATTGCGAGCCTACGTGGAAAGACACCCCATATGGTATTAAACCTTTTCTTTTTGCATATTTTAGGATTTCTATTAGATGATCTACGTCAGTGCCAAATTTACCCGAAAGTGGCCAATCTGAATCGTTGGAACTCATTGACAATCTTCCGTATACTTTTGCACCCGGGGCGTTTCTTGCAATCTTTTCAACTTCCATCTCTGAATCTACTGCAAAATATTCTACTCCATTATCCCATGCGAATTTTATGTCTTTTTCTTTCTTTATTGTATTTCCAAAACTCATTTTATCTGTAGAAATTCCCAAGTTCATTAATTTTTCTATTTCCCCTTTTGATGCAACATCAAAAGAAGCTCCTAAATCTCTTAGTGTTTCTAGTATGCTAGTATGAGAATTGGCTTTTACCGCATAAAAAATTTCGACATCGTTGATTGAATTTTTGAGCTTGTAATAATTTTCCTTTACATAATTAGTGTCTAATACTAAAAAAGGTGTTTCTAGATTTTTTGCCGCTTCCCTTATTAGTTGCGTTAATTCCAATTTATCCAACCTCCCTAAGTTTTTTGTATTATATTACTTTTAGAAACTCTAGATTTATTTTATTTCTAAAGTATTTGGTTTTTAGAGAATCCTAAATTTAAGAATTATAAATTTACAATTGAATATTTAATACACAAAAAGTAACGTGCAAACATTTATTTAGTTAATATATAATTATGCTAAGTTACATTATTAAATATCCCCAATGGTATTCACAAAATTCCTTTGTAGTGGTATAATTTAAACAAATAGCAGTTAATAAGCCGAGGTGGCGGAATTGGTAGACGCGTAAGATTCAGGATCTTATGGGCTTTTAGTCCGTGCGGGTTCAAGTCCCGCCCTCGGCACCATCCACCTTTCCTTAAGAGGCGGAAGCCCGTTTCTTCAGAAAAGGTGGTTTTTTATTTTATGAGTCAGTTTTGATATAATTTAATAGTTATCCGAAAATCAAAAGGAGGCACTTTGTATTAATGAGAAGCGTTTTTAGAGATTTTACTGATTATTTTTTTGAAATATTGACTTATCCAAAAGAAAAGTGGAATTTATTTTGGCAAGATTACAAGAGAACTTTAAATTTTGTAAATCTTTATCAAGAAAAAAAAGGCATCAGGGATGATGAGATTGTTGAAAAATTTAAAAAAGTTGGAAGAAAGGAACTTGACAAGGCTTTTTGGTACAAGCAAGAAATTATAAAAGATTTAAAAGCCGATATCATCAATGACCTGACAAAATCCTCTAAAGAGTTTCAACTTGACAGAGGAGATTATGCGGTTTATTTAACTGTATTCATGGGTGATAGCCCTTACGAATTTTTAGAATCATTCAAAGGAACAATAATTGGTGTAGATATACTTTATTTTTATTTCAATAGGGATAAGATAGATCCAAAAACTTTAATAGAAGAAGCGATAAGGAAATTCATTAGTACTACAACACCCAATAAGAAAAAAGCTGACTTTTGGATTTTATACGATAAGATAAAAACACTTATTACTGATAAAAATTATAATGATAAGATGAGTATTTTAAAATTAATTTCTCAAATGTTATCTGAAAGAATACCTTATTATAATTGGGTGGGTTTTTATCTAGTCGATGAGGCAGAGAGCAATTCTCTTGTGTTAGGACCTTTTGTTGGAGAACCAACAGAACACAAAAAAATAAAGTTTGGACAAGGCATCTGTGGGCAAGCCGCAAGCACAAAAACAACCTTTGTTGTTGATGATGTTAGCAAAGAAGAGAACTATCTTTCATGCAGCCCAAAAACCCAGGCAGAAATAGTTGTTCCTATATTTGATAAAAATGGAAATATTGTTGGTGAAATAGATATCGATAGTCATGAAAAAGCTCCTTTTGATCAAGACGATCGATCATTTTTGGAGGCTATTGCCAAATTACTTTCTGAAAGATTTTGGTGAATAAGGTGATTGTGTGAATATTGATGAAATTAAAGAGATTTTTAAAGATCATTCTCCAAAACCTATTGGAGTAGAAAATTGTTTTTCTGTATTGATCCCTTTGATACAAAAAGACAACTCTTTACAACTTTTATACGAATTGAGATCAAAAACTTTAGTGAGACAACCTGGTGAAGTTTCTTTCCCTGGAGGAGAAATCGAGGCCAACGAAACACCAAAAAATGCAGCAATTAGAGAAAGTTGTGAGGAATTGAACTTGCAACCAAATAACATAGAAATATTGGGAGCAGCGGATTATCTCCTTACTCCCTTTAATTATTTGATATATTCGTATGTTGGCTTTTTGAATATAAACGTTAACACAATAAAACCTAATGAAGAAGTTGAAGAAGTTTTCACGGTACCTTTAGAATATTTGTTATCGCATGAACCTTTAGTGCATAACACTTATCTTACAAACGAAACAGATGAAGGCTTCCCTTTTGATCTTATCCCTAATGGAAAAGATTATAACTGGAGAGTTGGTAAATACCCTATTTATTTTTATGTATACGAAGATAAAATTATTTGGGGTATTACCGCCAGATTGACGTACGAGTTTATTAAGAAATTGAAGCGTTGACGATTCAATTACAGAGTATAAAAGTTAAATCATTTACATTTGTGCCAGTAGGTCCTGTTATAACTAGGCCGTCAATACTTTGTAAGGCATGATATGAGTCGTTGTCATTCAACACATTTTCAACATCTATTCCTTTGCCTTGTAACCTATTGACCGTTTCCCCATCAACTATTCCACCTGCTGCATCCGTTGGGCCATCAGTTCCATCTGTTCCTACCGAGGCAATCAAAACTCCTTGATATCCTTTAATACCTCGTGCAGCTGATAAAACCAGTTCTTGATTCCTTCCTCCTTTACCATTTCCTCTAACATGAACAACTGTTTCTCCTCCTAAAATTATTGCACAAGGTGTGTTTAATGGTCTTTCTCTTTCTTTTTCCTCTCTAACTATTGCAGCTAAAAACGAGCCCGCTTCTTTTGCTTCACAATCAAGGGTAGTTGTTAAAATCATAGTATTATATCCCAAACTTTGAGCAATCTTGGCAGCACTTTCACAAACCTTAGTTACACTACCTATAATCCTTGTTTCAACGTTGTTTAGATGTTTTGGAGTCTCTTTTTTTAGAGTTTGTAAGATTTCTTCTGAGAGTTGTAAGTCATACTTTTTTATTATTTTTTCCACATCTTTGATGGTGGTAGAGTCAGGGTATGCAGGACCAGATGCTATGCTATCCAATCTGTCCCCTAACACATCAGATAAAACAAGAGAATATATTTTTGCAGGTTCTACTAACTTTGCAAAATTCCCCCCTTTAACTCTAGAGAGATGTTTCCTAACTGTATTTATTTCCACTATATTTGCCCCGGATTTTAACAACATATCTGTTACATTTTTTATGTTTTCTAAAGTAAGATCATCAGCGGGAAGCTCAAAAAGGGCTGACCCTCCTCCGGAAACAAGAAATAATACCACATCGTCTTCGCGTAAATTTTGTACCAATTCTATAGCTTTCTTTGTGGCTTTTATAGTATTTTCATCTGGAATAGGGTGACCTGCTTCATATATTTGGAGCCCTTCTATAGTTCCTTGAGAATGGCCATGTTTTGTTATAACTATTCCATCTTTTACCTTATCCTTTAAGAAATCTTTTGCTGCTTTAGCCATCCTCCAAGCAGCTTTACCTATAGCAACTATATGAATATTATCATCTAAACTCAACTTCTCAAGTTCTTGCTGAACCGCTTTTTCTGGCAAAACAAAGTCTATTGACCCTTTTATTATCCTAAAGGCATCTTCACGTAAATTTTTCAAACAATCAACTCCTTACAATATCATTAAACTTATAATCCATATAACAATTGCTGCGGTGACTCCTTCTAACAATGTCCCCAGGGTTTGAAGCCTATAAGCTTGATTGACACTCATTCTAGAAAATTGTGAAACAACCCAGAAATAACTATCGTTAGCATGAGATACCACCATAGATCCAGCTCCAATGGCAACCACAGACAATGCTATTGCAGCAGGTGTAGTCAAACCAAGAGAGCCCATCAATGGTGCCATTAACGATGCAGTAGTTATTATAGCAACAGTTGAAGATCCTTGAGCTGATTTAATCGCTGCAGCTACGATAAAAGGCAGCCAGATACCTAAATTAGCTGTTGCTAAACCTTCGCCTAATACATTTGCAATTCCTGAATTTTGAAGGACTCTTCCAAATGCACCCCCAGCTCCTGTTATCAAAATAATAGATGCTGCATTCAACAATCCTTCACCTACCCAACCACTTGAAGAAAGCATCTTTTTATCTAATTTTTTGGGTAAAGTGAAAACTATTAAAACTCCTATTAAAAGAGCGATTACCGGATTACCAACGAACCCAAAAAAGCTTCTAACAGCGCTATCCCCAAAAGGTCTGGTTGGGAAATCAGAAATTGATTTTAAAAGAATCAATATGATAGGCACAACTATGGGCATGAAAGAATTAAAAGTCGAAGGAGCTTTCTTAGTTCTTTCCTCTGTCTCGACATCGCTTAATTCTGGTTCTGGTTCAATATATATTCTTTTGCCCATTATATTGGCATATAATACGCCTATAAGCATGGCAGGAATAGAAACTATCAACCCAATCAATATAACCATCCCCAAATCCGCGCCTAAGATCCCAGCGGCTGCTATGGGTCCTGGGGTAGGTGGAACCATCGTATGTGTAGCATATAATCCAAGACTCAGGGCAAGACCAGTAGCTGCAAGGGAGAACTTTGCCCTCTTCGTAACAGCCCTATTTAAAGGAGAAAGGATTACAAATCCAGAGTCACAAAAAACAGGTATGGAAACTATATAACCTATTATAGCCATAGCCAAAGGAACTCTCTTTTCCCCAGTTAATTTTAAGGTAGCCTCAGCCATCTTAAACGCGCCGCCAGACTTTTCAAGGAAAGTCCCGATTATCGTACCAGCGGCGATCACGATGCCTATACTTCCAAGCGTGCCTCCAAAACCACCGGTGATTGAATCAACTATTTCTATCAAACTCATTCCAGAAAAAATACCAAACAAAACAGCAGTGAAAAGCAAAACTAAGAAAGGGTGTAACGTCAACCTAGCGGTTGCAAAAATTATAAAAATAACAGATAAAATCAACAAAATGATCAACCATATACCCATTAGTAATACCTCCTTAATATTAATTAATGTATTTCTTTTTCCAAATACATTCTTTTGTCCGCTATTTCAATGGCTTTCTCAATATCAGGAGCTTCTTCAGGAACAAGACAATACCCTACACTTATAGAAGATATTATCAATATATCGTTGAACGTTATTGGAGTTTTAACTGTTGATTTGATCCTTTGTATAATTATATCAATACTATTGTTCTCAGTTATTTCATTTATTATTATAACAAATTCGTCTCCTCCGTATCTAAAGATTAAATCATTAGATTTAATAGAATTTTGAATTCTCTTTGTAAGAATTTTTAAAGCTTGATCCCCTACGGTGTGACCAAAATTATCGTTAATCTTTTTAAAATTGTCAAAGTCCAGAAAAATATCCGCCTTTTTTGAACTATCGGATTTATGTTGAGAAATATATTCTTCAAGGGCTTTTCTACTGTATACTCGGGTTAATATATCTACCTTTGAATTTAGAAACAGTTCATTCAAAGAAAAAATAGATTTTAAAATCCTATCTACATCTTCTAAAAAGTAATTTATTAATTCTTTTTCAAATTCAGATATCTTTGCTTGCTTAAACCAATCAACATTCAAAACACCTATTATTTCATTTTTTACGATAATCGGTATGCCCAACCAAGACTTGGACAAGCTATGTTTTTGATTCCAAAGAGTATTCGTTTTAGTGTCCTTCATGAAAAGTATTTTTTTTGTATCTAATACTTTTTTAATATGTTCTCCACTAATTTGTATTTCTGAGGCAAGTTCTTCTAAAGGAAGAAAGTCTAAATTCTTTGACCAGAATAAAAATCTCCATTTACCATCAGGTGGAGTTATTAAAAAACTCCAAGAATCGGCTTTTAAAAAGAGAGGTAACTTTTCTATAATAGATTTAAGTGCATAATCCTTTTCGACCTCTTTTTCTAAACAAGTAATAGCCGTTTCAAATAGAGAACTTTTAAATCGATTTCTTATAACCTTTTTCGGACTGGGAGGAGTGAAAGCAGGTGGTTTGTCTTCTTCTTTAGTGATTCTTCGAACATAGATAGCGGTTTTTATCCCCGTGTAAAAAACAAAGGCCAATATAAACAAAAATACAATAGAAATGATTATATATACCATACTATCCTCCTTCCTCAAATATTAATAATTATAGTATAAATTTTTTACATATCACTCGGTTCTATCCAAAGGGATAAAATTGTGATTTTTTATAACTTTTTATAATCCACTACAGCAAAAGTCCATAATTTGTAGTTTGAGCTTTTAACCCATTCGGCGTTTATGGGCATAGCAAATTCCGGAGCCAATCGCCCATTTAATATCCAGTATTTTGACTCTTCATTGTTATATATACCTGGATTTACCAAAATCTTCAGCTTTAAAGCGCTATCTACTATATCCACAAAATCTATGGTATCTTCATTTTGAAGGAGACGTTTTATCTCTTCTAAAATTTTTTTAGATGGTAAGGGTTTAACATTAATCAGAGCGATATTCTTTGAAAGAGGACCAACAATTTTAACGTTTGCAATGTCTCTTTGAACATCGTAAAAATCAAGCACATCGTGAATCACTTCATTGGCAATGATATCAGCTCTTGAATGATAATCTCTATTAACAGACATTTTTAATAAATGTTTGTATTTACAACCTTCTCTTATATTATTCTCCCCAATTTTTGGTATCTTCATATTATAGTATTCCAAAATCTCCCTTATCTCTTCTTTGTTCAAATTTAAAAGTGGAGAGTATATCCCATTAAAAAACTTAATCCCCGTATTGCCCCATGAATCAGATAAGTTGGCACCTGAAGCAACTATCCCCTTATAAGAAAACTGCTTTACCTTTCCGATTTTTACAATCCTTGTACATTGATTACAATTTGGACCATGGTACATTATCTCTTCCTGTTCTTCTTCACCACGTGAAAAAAACAATTTTAAACCCAACTGTTTGGATAAGGTTAAAACAGCTTCTAATCCTTTTGAGTAAGAATAACCACCAAAACAAACGTTCACCAAAGTAATCTTACTTTTAGAAAAAATATCTTTTGCAAGTAATGCCACAACGGTACTGTCCATACCTCCTGAAAAAGCAATATACAAATGTTTATTATCTATTATCTCTTTCATTTCCTTTTTTATAGAATCTATTTTTTCTTCAATCGTTGTTGTCATTCCTCTCTCCCGTTTATCTCTTAATTGTTTCTCTTTACCATAAAAATCAATTAATTTGTACATTTCTTCGATTTCCACTATTAAAAGAGCAAGTTTATTTTCTTTTGTTTTTTTTGTAGAACCTCTTCAATTCTCTCCAATAAACCTTTCACGTTTGACAAACCTGTCAAAGAATCATGTTTGAGTACTCTTGTTATTTCTTCTTCTTTTTTAACCCTATTGGTAATATCCGTATTTATAGCTATATACCCTATTACTTCGTTGTTGTATCCTTTAATTTCAAAGAAATTTGAATAAAGGAATATGACTTCTCCATTCTATTTTCTATCTATTATTCTACCGCTCCAAAATCCTTTTGATTTAAGTTCTTGCCACATTTGCTCCCCAAAAATTTTTATCGTGCATATTTGAAGCCCAAAAGTGAGGATCTTACCGATAACCTCATCAAGAGTATAGCCAGTCAATTTTAAAAATGCTTTGTTTACCCTTAGTACTTTGTTGTTTTTATCAGTTATAACTATGGCCTGAGGAAAATTGCCAATTACCTCTTTTGGAAAAAATATATCTAAGCTCATCAATCCGAAATTTTGATTAGGATTACGAACCAAAACGTATAAAACATCTTTTCCGTCCCTTCTTTTTTTCTCCCCAATTAAATCAAAAAAATTAAAATCTTCTTTATCACTTTTCAAAGATACTTTCATCGCACACTCGGCTTCGTGTTCACTACTATTAACTTTATCGATAATTTTTGGACATCTTCTTCTTTTATTAAAGCTAGTAACTCATCACGATTATTTGGAAGTTCGTTTTTTCCAATTCCGGTGATTTGTTTCAAATTTTCTCAATACAAGATCTTACCATTAGACAGATCTATTCGCATTATAGTTCCTGCATACATCTCTGAAGCGGACTCATACATATCCAGTAGTTCTTTTAGCGTATTTTCATGATTTCCCACCATAATCTCTCCTGTTTAAAAAGTATTCGCTGTAAATCCTTTATAGTTATATATAATTAAAATCTGTATGATAAAATATATATTGATTATATTATACTCTTTTTAATTATAAATAACGTCCAAAAAATGTTTCTTTTTTTACAAAAAATGCCAAAAGAGGTGATTGTGTTGATGAAAATAAAAAAAGAAAACTCTATATTTAGTTTCTCTAAAACAAATGCTCCTGTGGCTAAGGTTAAACCCAAAGAGAAAATCAGTATAGAGACAAAAGATGCTTTAAGTGATGAAATAAGATCTGAGAACCAACCTTTCGATTCAATAAACTGGGAAAAAGTTAATCCGGCTACAGGTCCTATTTTCATTGAAGGGGCAAAAGAGGGAGACGTTTTGGAAGTTAATATAGAAAATATAAAAATAACTCGAGATTATGGTGTAATGTTAACGGGCAAAGATATGGGAGCCTTAGGTGATTCTTTTGAACGAAGTTTTATCAAAATAGTACCAATAAAAGAAAACAAAGCTTTTTTGTATGACTATGAAATCCCTTTAAAACCGATGATAGGGGTTATTGGTACCGCTCCTAAGGAAGGGAATATACCTTGTGGTACACCTGGAGAGCATGGTGGAAACATGGACTGTAATATCATTGGAGAAGGAACTACGGTGTATCTACCTGTGAATGTTGAAGGAGCTTTATTTGCTTTAGGCGATTTACATGCAGCTATGGGAGATGGGGAAGTTTGCGTGACAGGTGTGGAAATCCCCACTGAAGTATCCGTTTCATTCAATATAATAAAAGATAAAAATTGGAAATTGCCTATGGTGAAAACTGAAAAAAATATTTATACATTAGCTTCAAACCCATCTTTAGATGAAGCTTCAATTACAGCAACAAAAAACATGGTACATTTTTTGACCGAAGAATATAAACTCAGTAAAGAACAAGCTATGTTCTTACTAAGCGCTGCTGGAAATCTTCAAATTTGCCAAGTTGTTGATCCTTTAAAAACCGTGAGAATGGAACTACCTTTAGAATTTCTAAAATAGACATTTTTACCAATAAAAGGGGAGTAAGTCATTGACAGCACTTATAAACTTTGTAATAATAGCAACCATAGGAAACATATCCAAAAGGTTTTTGCCGAAAAACACAGGTGATATCCTAACAACTTTGATAATCAATTTTACTCTTCCCATGACTGTATTCATAGGTATAACTTCATCTCAAATAGATTTATCTAAATTATTTTTTGTTCTGATAGGCTTTTTAGGTAGTTTGCTGATCTTTTGGGGTGGGAAATTTTTATTAAGAACTTTAAAAATCGAAGATGTAAAAATAAGTACCGTAATACTATTAGCCTTTTGTGGAGTGAACATTGGCCTTTTCATGTACCCTTTGGCAGAAATGTTATGGGGTATTGAATCAATAACTTACTTTGCACTTTACGACTTAGGAAACAGTTTTATAGTATTTGGGGTTGGCAAATCTGTTGCTGAAGGAAAAGGAGGCAAATTCCATATTGTAGACTTATTAGAATTTCCTCCTTTTATAGCTTTAATTTTAGCTTTTCTCCTAAACGGCGTTAATTTACCTGAATTCGTACTTTCACCTATGATGGTTATAAAAGATGCCAATAATTTTTTGATAATGTTTTTAGTAGGTTTTTATTTCAATATAGTATCTCTAAAAGTTCACAGAAGGATCTTAACGATTTCTGTAACCACAAAGTATTTATTGGGGCTTATAGTTTCGTTATTCACTTTACTAATCCCTGTAAGTACAGAACTGCAAAGAATTTCTCTTTTTCTTTCCCCATTGCTACCAAGTGCAATGATGGCGATCGTTTATTCGGTAAAAAACAACTATGACTCCGAACTCGCTAGCAGTTTCGTGAGTCTTACAACTCTTATTTCTTTCATAATTGTATTTGCTGTAACAGCGATAATGGGGTTTTGATCACGTCTTTTGCTTTTTTAAAATTTACTATTCATAATTCTCTACTTAGGAGTTGAACGGTTTTCCTTTTTAAATATCTCCATAGTATTAAGCTAAAAATCAAGAATATGAAGTTTAGAATGATGAAAATAAGATACTGATTGAATAATGGAACCAATTTATATATCAAGAACCCTACGATTCCTACAACTCCAAAAACCAACAATATAGCAAGCAAACCATTTATATTTTGTTTCATTGCCTTCTGTGGATTATCCCAGTTTAAGTATGGTTTTGAAGCATCAATAATCATTTGAATTATATTTAGAAATAAATTGAAAATAATCGATAAAATCATGGCTCCGCAAAACTCGTAAAGATCTAGTTTAAAAAGAAACGTACCAATAATTAAACCAGAAACAAAACCTAAAGAGCTTATTTGCATAATATGTTTAATTTTGACCCTCAAAATTTGATCTACATTCACTGGTATTATTTTCAGTTCTTTTATCAAATTTCCTTCTCTTGAAAAACATGAATAAGAAAGACCGTTTATAGACGAAGCTAAGGTTGCAACAAAACCAACAATGAATAATTTGTATTGTAATATCGTGCTGATTATTTCCCTACTTAAGCCTAGTTCCACATTATTGAATATAATACCAAAGACTATCAATATTATAGGAAAAGCTAAAACATTAGCAAATCCATTGACTGAAAATGAAGGCGTTTTCAAAAAATACAACCACTCCCTTTTTAATAAAGCTTTTTCTAAAGTTGATTCTTTGTTGAAGAAGTTATAATTTTCTTGAGTTTTAGATTTTCTAATTAAAGGTTTTGATTCTATCAAGGAAGAATAATTAGAAAAGTATAACTTTTCACCAATATACAACGTTAAAATTAATAGGGATAAATGGAAACCAAGGAACAATAAAAGCCATACTAAATTTAAAAAAATGCCACTAGTTAAAGATTTTACAGCTAAAAAAGCGGGGGGATAAATCCTTGCTAACCTAGTAATGACGCTATCAGGATTGATAGAAATATTGGGTATTTCGTTGCTATTTTGCATATTTATTGAAAAATTTGACCCAGATAAAAACAAATATAAACCAAAGATAACCATAAGAAAAATTGTTGATAAATACAATAGAAGTTCTCGTCTATTAGATTTTTTTAATAATCTTGAAGTGAACAAAGTATAGAGTAAAACCACGGTCATGGGAAATACTTGCGAAAAAAGAAAAATAATTATGAATATCACATAATATAAAAAATTTTGTTTAGTATAAACCCCAAAATAAATCAAAGAAGGCAGCAATAATATCAATGAAATAAACATTTGATCTGATAAAATCACAGATAATTTCCCTAAAATAACTTCATAAGGTTTCAAAGGTAAGGTTAATAAAAATTTCATATCTTTATTGATAAATAATTCTCCAATCAGCAGAAAAGCACCTAAGAAGAAGCCAAAAAAACCAGCTAAGACAAAATAATTTGCCAGAAATAATGGCTGTATATTCAAGATTGTGTAAGTCTCCAAAGTATTTTTAAGCATGTTGAGGTAGGGAAATGAATAGGCAACGACCGTTGTTACAAGTGCGCAAAAAATAACTATAAAAGTAATTAAATCGCTTTTATTCCTTTTTATGGAGTATTTAGTTTTGGAAATTCCATAGTGCTGATTTAATTTAATCAAGATAAGAGAAATCAATCTTTTCACTTTCACTATTTGTCACCTCTAAGAATATTTGTTCCAAACTTTTATCCCCTTTGAGCTTTCTTAGATCTTTTATAGAACCTTCAAAGATGATTCTTCCCTTATTAATGATGGCTATTTCATCGCAAACTTTTTCTGCAATTTCCATAATATGTGTGGAAAAAAATACTATATTTCCTGCTTCCACATGTTTTTTCATAAGATTTTTTAGAATAAAAGCTGATTCAGGATCAAGTCCAACAATCGGCTCGTCGAGAATCCAGAACTTTGGGTTGTGGATCAACGCAGCAATCAGAGCTAACTTCTGTTTCATCCCATGGGAGTAAGTAGAAATGGGGTTGCTAATAGCGTTTTCGAGCTTAAAGGTTTTTATCAACCATTCCCCTCTTTTTTTGCGTTCTTCAAGCGGTACTTCAAATACATCACTTATAAAATTTAGGTAAGATATTCCGGTTATCTTTTCAAAAAGAAATGGTTCATCCGGAACAAAACCTATCAACTTTTTTATCTTTATAGGTTCTTTTTGAAAATCCATACCATCATAAATAATTCTTCCAAAAGTTGGTTTGTACAAACCAGTAATCATGCTTATAGTGGTTGTTTTTCCTGCACCGTTAGGCCCTAAAAACCCAAAAATTTTCCCATCTTCTATTAGCAAGTTTACATGATCCACCGCCGTTACATTTTCAGAAAAACGTTTTGTAAGATCTATCAATTCAATCAATTTGATTACTGCCTCCTTTGTTAGGAACTCGGATCAAGTCCCCGACATCTAGGGAATTATCCCACTTCAAAATTATTTTTTGGTTGGGATTTGCACTGTCAATTAAACTACCATCTTCAAGATTTACTATTTGATCCAATAATATTTTAGTATTTTCGCCTTTTTTGGTTACAATTTCTAATTCTTCACCCTTTTCTATCTTATTCCTGACATCAACAATATATTGATCTTTAGACATCTTGTCGATTATTTTTCCCACAAATTTGTAATTTCTAACGTAAGAAGAAGTCTTATAATTTTGGGAGTTTTCATCCGGCCTATTAAAATAAAAACCGGCTGTGTATTCCCTGTGGCTGACACTTTCAAGTTCTTTTTTTAAGCAATCGATAAGTTCCTTTGTGTATTCTTTATTGTAATAACTATCGATTGCCTGTCTGTACACTTTGGTCGTTACTCCCGCATAATAACTACTTTTCATCCTTCCTTCTATCTTTAAACTATCAACCCCGGTTTCGATTATTTTGTCAAGAAAATCGATAGAGCAAAGATCTTTAGAATTCATAATGTACGTTCCTCTTTCATCTTCAACCACAGGAAAATACTCCCCAGGTCTTTTTTCTTCCATTAGATAGTATTTCCATCTACAGGGCTGTGTACATTGCCCTCTGTTGGCATCTCGTCCCGTTAAGTAATTACTTAATAGACATCTACCTGAAATAGATACACACATTGCTCCATGGATGAATACTTCAACTTCTATATCTGGAACTTTTTCTCTGATTTCTGATATTTCACTTAATGAAAGTTCTCTTGCCAATATAACCCTCTTCGCTCCTAGATCCCTCCACATGGCCACACTAGCCCAATTGGTGTTACTTGCCTGGGTGCTAATGATCAAAGGTAAGTTTGAGCTTCTTTTCACAAGATTAAATACACCCAAATCTGCAACTATTAACCCATCAACGTTTAAACTTTCCAAATAGCTTATATAATCAGGTAAGAGATCCAATTCAGAATTGTGAGGTATTGCATTGAGAGTAACAAAAAGCTTCTTTTGTAAATCTTTTGCTAATTTTACAGCTTTTTCCAATTCTTCGTCTTCAAAATTTTTGGAAAACGCCCTTAAATTTAGGATTTTTCCACCAATGTATGCGGCATCGGCACCATAGTGATACACAGTTTCCAATTTTTCGTAGTTTCCCGCGGGAGACAACAACTCAACTTTCTTCATGGCAATAAAAAGTTCACCTCGAATCCATAAGATATCAAAAATGTCTCAAATTCTTCCTCACCATTCTTCAAGGATTTCCATTTCAATTCAAAATCTCCTAACTTTGTGTCAAACAAGAAACGAAAAATATTGCTGTTGATAATACCTTTTGAGTTTGTTCCATGATCCCAAATATAACTGAAAAAACCCTTTTCAAAGGCTAAGGTTATATCGACACTGTTTATCTGGGAATCTTCCCCATACTTGAAACCAAACGGATAGTCAAAAAAGATTCTGGCACCAGGTTCGTTAGATAAAGCGATAGTTCTGTAGTATAAATCATCGTACGGATACCCGTTTGAGAAAAAGTTATCTTGTATTTCATATCTTTCAAAACCAATTTTAAATTTGGCACCTTCAAAATCAAAGGTCTTCGAAAGGCCTAAACCATAACCAGTGCTAAGTGTGGCATAATTAAACGCATATTCAGTATCTATATTTATCTCCCAAACAGGGATGATCTTAATATATCCTCCATATAGCCCCGCAACTGATTTTATAAACATATTTACAGGATTAGGCAGATCTCCCGCCACCTGATTCAAAGAGCTTATTCCAAAAAAAAGTTTCTCATTTGGATTATAATTCAAACCATTATAAAAAGCATTTCGGAAGGCGATAAACTCGTCATCCATGGTGGCATATTCCTCTTTTGAAAGCAAAGGCACCATAGATAAAACAGCGAAATCGTAATCTAATTTATCATTAAAAGAATAAGAAATAGCCAACGTATCATAATAAGGAGAGTTATCAGATACCACTAGGTTGTATTTCATAGGACCGTATGAAAGAGGGACTCTTCCCACCAAAAAACTAAGATCTTCTTTATTGTAAGATAAATAAGAATAAGTGGGAAAATCCAAAGAGATATAAACCAAAGATGGAAGATTGAAAAGACTGTAATTTTCGTAAGTAAAATAAGATGTATCAGCTACCCTAAAATCAGCGATGAACTGTGTGTAAAAATAATCACTGTAATAATTTTTGAATCCAAAAGTGAATAAGTCCCCGTTTTCTAAAGCAAAATCTCTGAACAGGACTTCGCTTATCTCTGTACTTCTATACCAACCTCCGGATAAGTTAAAATCATCCATGATTCTACTTTCGTATTTTAAATCTATTGAAAAGTGTATGTAATTTTCAAAACTTTCTGGAGTGCTGTTTAAATCGCCATAAATGGGGTATTTTAAATAGACTTTCCCTAACTTTTTAAAATAATATTCCGGATCACTTTTTGTTAGCAGATTGGCAGATGAGAAACTAAATATTGTCAACAAAATGGTTAGTAAAAAAAGATAAAGTTTTTTCATTTATCTCACTTGATTTTTATCACGAAGTATTCCCAAAAGTTTCTAAGATAAACAACTATAGGAAGAGCGATAAAAATACCTAAAAAGCTAAATAAATCACCGAATAAGAGTATAGATATTATTATTACGAACCAATGCAAATTGAGAGCATTACTTTGAATCTTTGGCTGTAAGAACCACATTTCCAGTTGATTGGCAGTGGTTAAAATTGCTATTCCTATTATTAAACCGACTAACCCATTTTCAGTGAAAGCTAACATCAATAAAGGGACTGCGGAAATAACTACTCCTAAATACGGTATAAAATCGGTGATCCAAGCTAAGATTCCTAAAAAAAACGCACTTGGTATACGAAAAAGAAACGACATTAACCCAATAAAAGTTCCCACTATTATAGCTGCCAGAAATTGACCATGTACAAATCTTTCAAACTGTGAGTAAGTATCCTTCATAAACTTCAAACCTTTTTCTCTGTCGTTTACAGGGTAAAGTTTCCATAAATTATTCTTCGTGATTTTTTTTAATGAACCGATTGCCGTAGTTGTTACAACTAAAACAATAGCCGAAGTTATCAAATTGGGAATAGATGATAAAAGCTGGTTCATCAAGCCTAAGGCAAAATCAGAAAGATTTTTGTTCAAATCGTTGATAAAAGTAACCAACCATTCAGGTAGTTGAGCCATTGCTTCTTCTTGAGGGATAGTTAAAGAGGAAAGCATAGAAAATAGTTTCCTGCCTTCATTAATAACAAGGGGGAAAAAGGTAATCGCTGCATATAAGACTAACCCTAAGACAAGTACATGTGATAAGAGGGCGGATAATTTAGAATTCATAAACTTTGAAAATAAATTTTGCGGTGCTTCTATTAGCATAGACAAAAAGACGCCCAAAATCAGCGCTGAAATAATAAAAGGAGAAAAATAAGACAACAACAGAAATATACCCAAATAGATTAATGACAACCAACCACCTTGTGACAACAATATTTTCACCATCCATTTTCCAATTAATAAGCACTTTATAATATAAAATTTTTCCTTTTCTTCAGAAAAATATTTCTTATTGCGTCTAACTCATTTAAATATTCTGGATCTTTGAAATTAGGGTAAGTGTATTTGAGAGGTTCCCATTGCCCAAAATTGAACATCAGAGTAATTTCTGCATATATACCTTTGCCAATATAAATCCTGTTACCCCAGTGTTTGGTGCTAGCTAAAACAAATTGGGTGTGGTGAAGATAACCAATGTCGATATTTACTTTTCTTTTATCATCAACCGAAAAGTTTTTTTCAATCTCATTTGTTATCAATTTCGCATCCGGCAAAAAACCAGGAGAACCTAAATATTCAAAACTTACTAACCTTGATTCAATTCGTATGTTTTTACCCATTTCTTCGTTATAATAATCTGTAAAACGCTGAAAATCCAACATGGGAGAAATATAGTCGATAGGTCCAAAATGTTTTTCGAGTAACTCTTTCAAACCCATTTTGTAAAGCCATAAATCAGAATCTCCAGCAGTAAATATATGCGCCAAATAATTTACAAGATCCGGTGCTTTAGTCATTCCCATACAACAAACTCACCTCAAAATCCTCTAGTTTTACAGTGTATTTGACAAGTGGTGTTTCTATAACCGTTTCACCTTGATTACCGAGTATCTCTAAATTTTCTCCAAAGGCCAGTTGAATTTGAATATACTGATTTGGTGGAACCACAGTTTCGTTTATATATATTTCAGAAGGGCCTCTATTGATAACATTTAGAGTGTATATATTTCTTCGTAGGATATTGTTGTAAAACCTTAAATCTTGAATTAGAAAGTAAAGAAAAATTAAGTTAATGACTAAGAATGCTACCATCAAAAATCGAAATATTCTAAGTTTATTATGAGCTGTATCTTTTCTTTTTAGCTGAACTTCTTCTTTTAACTCTTCATCTTCAAAAATTACATTTATCTCTTCACCCAACAAAGAACTCAATCTCTTCGCTATATCTGTCAAAGAAACTTTAGAGAAATAATCAAATTCTCCATTCATAAGATTTTCTAAGGTGGATACAGGTATTTTTAAATTGTTTGCTATTTGTTTTTTTGTATAATCTGATTCCTCAATTAAAGACCTCAGGTCTTTGTCAAAATGTGCTTTTATTGTTTTTTACCTCCTAAAACTAGCTTTTTTAAATTATAACACAATATTGCCTTCGTTTGTCAGCAAAATTATTTTTTGAAATAAATATTTTTGTTGTAAATTTTAAAATAATACGGTAAAATAATAATGACCCAGAGTAATGAAATTTTTTTCATAGTTGTTCTGATTTGTTCTTATGGGCGGGGAGCAGGGCGAAGGGGCGCTGACACAAGATTTAAAGCTTCTAAAGATAATAGTTTAAAAAATTTATTGTGGGAGGAAATTCCTATGTTTGAAAGAGAAAAAATGCATGAAATAGAAAAGTCAAAAAAAGAGTGGGAAGAGAAAAAAGTAGAACGTACATTGAGCCGATTCCCAGAAAGAAAAAAGGAATTTGTTACCTCATATGAAGATGAGATTGAACGACTTTACACACCTTTAGATATTAAAAATTTAGATTACATTAAAGATTTAGGATTCCCTGGTGAATACCCTTTCACCAGAGGTGTGCAGCCAACCATGTACCGCGGCAAGTTGTGGACTATGCGGCAATATGCGGGATTCGGTTCTGCAGAAGAGTCAAACAAAAGATATAAATACTTATTAGAACAAGGCCAAACAGGTTTATCTATAGCCTTTGATTTACCAACACAGATAGGATTTGACTCAGACAATCCTATGTCCGAGGGGGAAGTAGGAAAGGTCGGAGTAGCAATAGATTCACTAAAAGATATGGAAATTCTTTTCGACGGTATCCCTCTTGATAAGGTAAGTGTTTCAATGACTATCAACTCAACTGCGATGATTTTATTAGCAATGTTAATAACCGTTGCAAAAAAACAAGGGGTCCCTTATGAAAAACTTAGAGGAACTATTCAGAACGATATTTTAAAAGAATATATGGCTAGGGGCACTTACATCTTTCCACCTAAAGAATCTATGAAGTTGATAGTAGATATCTTTGATTACGGAAGCAAAAACCTTCCAAAATTTAACTTAATAAGTATCAGCGGTTATCATATTAGAGAAGCGGGGGCCGATGCGGTCCAAGAAATAGCTTTTACATTAGCAGATGGAATAGCCTATGTAGAGGCAGCAGTTAAAGCTGGCTTAGATCCAAATGAATTTGGAACAAACCTTTCCTTCTTTTTTAACGCCCATAACAACTTTTTAGAAGAAGTAGCAAAATTTAGGGCTGCTAGAAAATTATGGGCAAGGATTATGAAAGAGCGGTTCGGTGTAACGAATGAAAATGCAATGAAATTGAAATTTCATACTCAGACAGCAGGCTCCACATTAACCGCTCAACAACCTTTAAACAACATAATAAGGGTAACAATTCAAGCTTTGGCTGCAGTTTTAGGGGGTACTCAATCACTTCATACTAACTCTTACGATGAGGCTTTAGGACTGCCTACAGAACAATCTGTTACCGTGGCTTTAAGAACTCAACAAATCATAGCTCACGAAATGGGAGTAAGCGAAACCGTAGATCCTCTAGCAGGATCGTTCGCTATAGAAAAATTAACCTTAGACATAGAAGAAAAAGCCCAAAAATATTTAGAAAAAATAGATGAAATAGGTGGAATGGTAAAAGCCATAGAGGCAGGATACCCTCAAAAAGAAATATTAAACAGCGCCTATAAAGCACAACAAAGGATAGAAAAAAAAGAGCAGATCATAGTAGGGGTTAACGAATACATTTCTGACAAAAAAGAAAAGATAGATATCTTGAAAGTTGATGAAGAACAAGAAGAAAAACAAATAGAAAAGTTGAAAAATTTAAAAAATCAAAGAAACAACTCAAAAGCAGAAGAATCTTTGAATAGATTGAAAAAGGCTGCAATAAATGAGGAGAATTTATTCCCCTATGTAATAGAATGTGTAGAAAACTATTCCACAGTAGGTGAAATAACAAACGTTTTAAAAGAAATTTATGGGGAGTATCGTGAAAGCACAACAATCTAACTTCTGCTTTTTATACCAACTGAATCTTCGCCATATCGAAAGGAGGCAGCTTTGAAATGAGTACAAGAATCCGTGTCTTAATAGCTAAACCTGGACTCGATGGTCATGACCGTGGAGCCAAAGTTTTAGCAAGAGCGCTAAGAGACGCAGGAATGGAGGTAATCTATACCGGCATAAGAAGAACCCCAGAAGAAATTGTTGAAGCCGCAATACAAGAAGATGTTGATTTAATTGGTTTATCAATACTTTCAGGTGCGCACAAAAAGTTATGTCAAAAAATACTAAATTTACTAAAAGAAAAGGGAGCTGATATTCCTGTTTTCCTCGGTGGAATTATTCCAGAAGAAGATATCCCAGAACTAAAGGAAATGGGCATAATCGAAATTTTCACCCCAGGTGCCTCATTAAAAGAGATCGTAGAGAAGGTGGAAGATATTGCGATGGAAAGAAAGGTATGAACAATTACTTCCAAAATTTAAAGCCCAAAATAAAACCGCTCTAGCGAAAATGATATCTCTATTAGAAGATAATTATTTACAAACCTGGGAAATAATTTCGAGATTACATTCGGATGTTCAACCAAAAAATTCATATGTACTTGGTGTTACAGGTAGCCCTGGCGTGGGAAAAAGCTCTTTTATTTCAAGATTGGTCTCGTTTTATTCCAATAAAGGTCAGAATATCGGAATAATATTGATCGATCCAAGTAGCCCTTTTAGTGGCGGGGCCTTTTTGGGAGATAGGGTAAGAATGTTTGATTTAACCAACTCTTCCAACGTTTACATCAGAAGCATAGCCAGCAGAGGCGCAATGGGGGGAGTCTGCAATTCAATTTATGATATTATTGATGTAATGAAGGCATTTGGCTTCGATACAATAATCATAGAAACGGTGGGAACCGGTCAATCAGAGATCGATATATTCTATGCTTGTGACACAACTCTTTTAATATTATCTCCTGATTCTGGTGACGAAATTCAAATTTATAAGGCAGGAATAATGGAAATAGCCGATTGTTATATTGTCAACAAGATAGATCTACCTAATTCCAAAAGATTTTTAATGTACTTGGAAAATTATTTGGATTCACAAAACGAAGGTGATAAAAAGGTTTTTGGCGTTAGTTCAATTGAAAACAAAGGATTTGAAAAAGTTTACGAATGGTTAGAATCAAGCAGAAAATACTTTCAAAACTCTAATTTAAAAGAGAATCTAAGAAAAAAAAGTCGTGTTAAAAACTATCTTTTCCATTTGATAGAAAATTTCTTGGAAGGTTATTCTTTGGAAGATCAAGATACTGATTCCCTTAAAAAAGATGTTATAGCCTTCATCTGTGAAGAGGAGGGGAAAAATGGAAACCAAAATTGACCACATAGGAATTGCTGTCAATTCCATAGAAAAAGCATTCAAATTGTATAAGGATTTGTTCCATATTGAAAAGAGTGCAGAAGAGATTCTTGAAGATAGAGGTATAAAAGTTACCTTTTTATACATAAAAGATGTTAGAATAGAATTGATGGAACCTATAAGAGAGGATTCTGAAATATCAAATTTTTTAAAAAAACGAGGCGAGGGATTCCACCACATCGCATACCAAGTAGACAACATTCGAATGATATTGGAAAACGCAAAAAAACTTGGTTACAAAACTTTATCTGATGAACCTAATCAAGGAGCAGGTGGAAGTTTAGTGTTCTTTTTACATCCAAAATCTGCTAACGGTATTTTAACCGAGTTCGTTGAGTATCAAAAATAACAATTTACGGGACGAAGGGGCGCTGACACAACGTTTTAGAATTTCCAAAATAGTATAAATATCGCAAATAAGGAGGCTTCATATATGCCAGATGAAGAACTAATTCAAAAAATAGAAGAATTGAAGAAAAAGAAAGAATCCCTTCTTGTTGGAGGAGGGAAGGAAAGAATAGAAAAACAACACAAAACGGGTAAATTAACAGCTCGTGAAAGAATAGAAGATCTTGTAGATGAAGGTACTTTTGAAGAAATCGATATGTTGGTTAAACATAGATGTACATACTTTGGTTTAGATAAAAAAGAGTTTCCATACGATGGAGTTGTCACAGGATTTGGAGAGATCAAAGGCAAAAAAGTTGCTATTTTTTCCCAAGATTTTACCATTCAAGGTGGATCCTTAGGAGAAATGCATGCAAAGAAAATAATGAAATTACAAGATTTGGCAATGAGATACGGCATCCCTTTAATAGGGATAAACGACTCTGGCGGAGCTAGAATACAGGAAGCGGTTGATGCTCTATATGGCTACGGTGGAATTTTCTATAGAAACACCCAGGCTTCTGGTGTAATCCCACAAATAACCGTTATAGCAGGCCCTTGTGCCGGTGGAGCTGTTTATTCGCCAGCTATAACTGATTTCGTAATTATGGTGGATCAAACTTCTCAGATGTTCATCACCGGTCCTCAGGTTATAAAAACTGTGACTGGGGAAAACATTGATAAAGAGAATTTGGGAGGGGCAAAAATTCATAACTCAAAAAGTGGTGTTGCCCACCTTTTGGCAAAAGACGATGGGCAAGCCATGGAACTTGTCAGAAAGCTGCTTTCTTACATACCTTCAAACAATATGGATCCTGTAGAACCCGCTGATTACGATAAAAGTTACAAAGTACCAGAAGAAATAAACGAAATAGTTTCACCAAACCCGAAAAAAAGTTACGATGTAAAAGATTTAATCAATTTAGTATTTGATCCAGGGTCTTTTTTTGAAATTCATGCTCATTTTGCCAAAAATATCGTGGTAGGTTTTGCAAGATTGGAAGGAAAATCTGTTGGAATCATAGCCAATCAACCAAAAATCTTGGCAGGTTCTCTCGATATCGATGCTTCCGATAAAGCGGCCAGATTTATAAGATTCTGTGACTCTTTCAACATACCTGTTATAACCTTTGTTGACACACCTGGATATTTACCAGGAGTATCTCAAGAACACGGGGGAATAATTAGACATGGAGCAAAGCTATTGTATGCTTATTCTGAATCCACAGTTCCAATGATTACTGTAATTCTAAGAAAAGCCTATGGTGGGGCTTATATTGCAATGGCTTCGCAACATTTAGGTGCTGATTTTGTGTTTGCATACCCGACTGCGGAAATAGCTGTTATGGGATCCGAGGGTGCCGCAAACATTATCTTCGCAAAAGAGATAGAAAGTTCCGAAAATCCGGAAGAAACTAGAAAAAAGCGAGTTGAAGAATACAAAGAACGGTTTGCAAATCCTTATGAAGCAGCCTCAAGAGGTTATATAGAAGATGTAATAGAACCCATCGAAACAAGAAAAAAATTATCTGCTTCCCTTTCTATAGCTTATTCAAAAGTAAAACCAACTCCATCTAAAAAACATGGAAATATTCCGTTATAATTGAGGGGTAATTATGAAAAATGTATGGATTCTTTCATTAATGGGAATATCTATAGTTTTTTTACTTCTTATAATTTTAATGACGATCATATGGCTTTTTCGCTTTTTCTTTAAAAGTAGAAATAGTAATAACTTATCAGGCAAATCAAGTTTAGAAAAACCTCAAAAAGAGTACATAAAGCCACCACAAGTAAAAAGGATTGAAAACAATGAGAAAAGAGATGAAGAAGAACTTTTTGCTATCGTTTCAGCCATAAGTTGTTATCTTACTCATAAAGAATTTAAAATCAAAAGTATTAAAGAAGTCTCAAACAAAGAGTTTGAATTAAAAAAGAAGCCTAAAACAAAGTGGATGAAACACGAACCTTCTATTTCTTGGAAACCTTACTACAAAAAAAGGTGGAGGTAAAGTAAATTGAAAAGAAAATTCAAAGTTACTATAAACAATAAAACCTATGAGGTTGAAGTTGAGGAAATAGGCTCTGAATTTGCTAACGAAGAAAATATAAAAGAAAAAGAAGAAAAAACCACCGAAAAAGAGCAATTTAGTGAGTCTCCCAAGCCTGTTTTCGACAAAAAAGCTGAAAAAAAGGGCAAGAAAAAAGTAGAGAAAAAACAAAAAGATGAAGAGGAAAAGACCCCTGAGGAGCCAAATAAAAGGGAAACAGACTCAGGTTATGAGGTCAAAGCTCCTCTCCCAGGAGTAATTAACGAAATAAATGTGAAAGAAGGACAGAGCGTTAAAGCTGGAGATAAGCTTGTCATAATCGAAGCAATGAAGATGGAAAATGAAATACCAGCCGAAAATGACGGTATAGTTGAAAAAATTTTGGTAAAAAGAGGGGATAACGTCGAAGGCGATCAAACATTAATGATTATAAGGTAAAAACTATTAATCTCCAAAGTGAAAAGGGGGCACATGTCTCGATCAAATGAATGAAACTCTTACTTTGAAAATAAGACGATTTGTTATATCTATTATAATTTTTGTTATTATAGTCTTTTCAGGAACTGTAGGGTATATGATGCTCGAAGATTGGGCTTTTTTAGACTCTCTATTTTTTACTATAATCACATTGAGTACCGTTGGATACGATATACCTGCCGATCTATCGAGAGTTTCACATATATTTACAATGGCATTGATTCTCTCTGGAATAACGGTAGTTTTATACTCTCTTTCAACCTTGACCTCCTTCATTGTTGAGGGTCAGATGAGAAACGTTTTGGAGGTAAGAAAAAGGATGAAAAAAATAGATGGTATGAATAATCATTATATTGTTGTAGGAGCCGGTAAAACAGGATTTTTTGTCTGTCAAAATCTGTTAAAAGAGAAAAAAGATTTTATCTTGTTGGACAAATCAGTAGAGAGAGTCCAACAATTCCTGAAAGAAATAAACGCGGACTTCCCATATTTTATTGGTGATGCAAAAAATGAAACCACGCTGGAAGAAGTCGGGATCAAGAGAGCCAACAGCATCATATTAACCTTACCTTCCGATGTGGATAACCTGTTTGTTGCTTTAACAGTGAAAAGTATAGTACCTCAAATCAACATCATTTCAAAAGTTAACGACCCTGAATCAGTGAAAAAACTTTCTTATGCTGGGATCAACAAGATCGTTCTCGAATCTGAAATCTCCGGAAATAGATTAGCCTATATGGCAACTCGTCCAAACATTGTATCATTCCTAGAAACGATAATTCATACACAAGAAAAAGATTTACAATTAGAAGAGGTCCAAATACCCAAAAACTCTTGGGTGATCGGTAAATCCCTTAAAGAAATAGCCTTACCAGACAAGGTAGATATGATAGTGATAGCCGTAAGAAAAAAAGATAATAAAAGTATATTCAACCCTAAGGCAAATACAATAATAGAAGAAGGTGACATAATAATAGTATTAGGTGAAGATTCTAAAATCAAAAAATTGCGGGAGATAGTTGAGCAAGAAAGTTATCAGTTAAGCTGAGGGGGTATAAAATGTACGAGAAAATGTCGTTTTCCATTTTAATAATTCTTTTACTTTTTTCATTTGGATTTTCTATAAACTTAGAACTTAACATACATGGAACTTATGATTCCGGTGAAGAAACTTTCACAGACAGAATAGGTATAAAATTATACAATTACACTCCAAACTTTGATATCACAAGCGAGATATCTTTCTACAACGATGATAAGTATTATTTTCATGAGTCAGATTACTATTGGGATCACTATTTTTTGATAGAAAATAGTTATATCACTCTTAGAAACGACAATCAAACACTTGAATTGAGTGGTGGTATAAAGCAACTAAAAGATGAGGTAAACTCTCCTTATTCATTGTTCTTTTCTTCCAATAATATTCCCCTTGTTAATTTAGATGTGGGTTATGAAGATGAACATTTCTTTTTTGAAACCATGTGGGTTCAACTGGTAAGTGAAAATAACAAAAATTTTGAAACCCCTTCAGCGATGAATTACAAAACCTATGGATTAAAATTTGACAATTTCAGGGTAGGTTATCAAGATGTGCTCGTTTACGATAGGGCTTTTGACTTTTTTTACTTTTTAAATCCAATGCCTTCATACTTCGCTCAAGAGATTAGAGCAATAGGTAATGATATGCCTTGGTCTGAAGATATAAACGATAACTCGATAATGGGCTTCTTCTTTGACTACAACGACCCTAATTACTATATTTACTCTCAATTATTAGTAGATGATTTTAACACCAACAGATTCTTCAATCCCCAGGGTACACAAAACCCCGACAAAGTAGCCTTTTCTTCGGGTTTAAACATAAAAAGCACCTTAGGAACTTTTGGTGTTTACGGTGCTTTTGCAACTCAATACACTTTTCAGCCAGGGGGCGGTCCGGGTTATACTATATATCCGGAAAATACTTATGATGATGATGATGATGAGAAGATTATAAATTACACAGATAACTACATAGGATACAAATACGGTGAAAATACGGTTTCTTTTCTTGTTGACTACGATTATACGTACAATAATTGGTTTAACCTTTATTCTTCTTTTGAAACGGTGTTTTCTGGAAGTAAATCGCCAACCAAAAAAAATGCACCAGCTGAAGGTACCTACCTTTTGGATGAGTCACCTTTGGAGAAAAGGTATTTATATACCATAGCAACAAACTTCTATTTTAAAAATTTAGAGTTTAACCTATCAGCCGGTATGGGAGTAATACAAAACAATTTAGAATTCAATGTAGATGAAGAGACTTTCGAACCTTCTGATAAAGATGAAAATATTTTAAGGTTAAAATTTGGTTTTGGTATAAAATTTTAATATAATTTTTAAATAAAAACAATAACCTTCTTTCGATTTTCTGTTATAATTGCACAAGAAAAAATCCTGCTTCTGATAAGTTCAGAGGCCTAAGACCATAGGAGGAGGTATAAAGTGGGAAAAAGATATTATGAAACAATGTTTGTTGTTAGAACAGACATTGCTGAAGAAGAAAGAAATGCTTTGGCAGAAAAGGTGAGAGGTTGGATAGAAAGTCAACTCGAAGGTGAAGTTGAAGAGTTCACGAGATGGGGTGTAAGAAAATTAGCCTATAGGACTCAAAAAGGTAAATTTACAGAAGGAGATTACACCTACATCATATACAAAGCTGATCCAGAAAAGGTTAACCAACTGGATGATCTTTTTAAAGTGAACCAAGAGATTTTTAGGTTTCAAACGATTAGAAGAGAAGATCTTGAGAAAAAAGTAAGAAAAACCCAAAAAGAAGCAAAAATAAAGGTAGAAGAGCCAGAAACTTCTGAAGAAATTTAACGAAAAATAGGAAGTGTTTTCTATGTCTATTTCTTATAACAAAGTTATTTTGGTGGGAAGATTAACCAAAGATCCTGAGATACGCTCTACTATGAATGGAAATAACGTTGCAAACTTTCGTTTAGCTGTGGACAGGCATTCTTCAAACGATCAAGATGGTACAGATTTCATAAAAATTGTGGCTTTTGGTAAACAGGCAGATTTTGCATCAAATTATTTAAAAAAGGGAAAGTTGATCTTAGTGGAAGGATCGCTTCACATTAATCAATGGACAGATAGAGATAATATCAAAAGAGAAACCGCGGAAATTTGGGCTAATAGAATGAATTTTATGGAAACAAAAAAGGCTCAAGAAGCCAATGAATTCTCAGCTATGGACATTACGGTGGAAGAAGGTTTTTCAGATAGCGATAGGACTTCACGCAACGACCCGTTTGAAGAAATAGATGATGAACTCGAGAACGATGCTCTTTTAGAAGAAAGCTTTAGTGACCTTGAAAACCATCTTTCTTCCGATGATAAACCTATCTGATGTGAAAAAATTTTGCAAATAAGTTTTTGATTTAAAAATAGTAACAGAAGTGAAATAACAAATGGGAAAAATGGAGGTTTTAAATAGGATGGCTTACGTTAAAAGAGAAAGAAAAAAAGTAAAAAAATGCAAATTATGCAGAGATAACGTTGAATATATTGATTACAAAGATGTTAGAAAATTGAAGGAATTTATGAACGACAAGGGGAAAATCCTTCCAAAAAGGATAAATGGAAATTGTGCCAAACATCAAAGAATGGTTCGAACAGCGATTCATCGTGCTAGAAAAATGATGTTGGTTCCATATATGAACGAGTGAGGCGACAATTTACATTGTAAATAAAATAGATAGAGGGATTCCTCTATCTATTTTTTTTGAAGGTACTTTTTTTACCTAATTATGATAAAATTGTACAAAGGGGTGTTATAAAATATGAAAGTATTGTTATTGGAAGATGTGTCAAAATTGGGAAAAAAAGGAGAAATAAAAGAAGTTTCTGATGGATACGCAAGGAATTATCTGATTCCAAAAAATTTAGCTGTTGAAGCAACTGGGGGCTATCTAAAACATGTTGAGGAAAGCAAAAAAATTGAAGACAAAAAGAAGGAAAGTCTAAAAAAAAGAAGCGAAGAAATTTTAGAAAAATTGAAAGGCACAAAGATAGTAATAAAAGCAAAATCCGGAGAAACCGGTAAGCTTTTTGGTGCTGTGACGGCTCAAAATATTTCTGAGAAAATAGAAGAATTACTCGGTGAAAAATTTGACAAAACTTGGTTTGATGAAAAGGTAAACATAAAAGAATTGGGAACTCACACATTAAAAGTTAAACTCGCTCAAGGTGTTAGAGGAGAAATAAAGGTAAAAGTTGAACCAGAAAATGAATAAAATTACAATGGGAGTTGTGGCAGTTGGAGTTTTTGATAAGATCAAAGGCATTATATACGACATGGGTTTTTTATAAGCCAGATAGAATACTTTTCGATGCTGGCGAGGGGGTTAGTGCAGAGTTAGGGAACAAAATATATGGAATCGAGAAGATTCTTTTAACGCACTCCCACGTAGATCATATAGCTGGATTGTGGGGAATCGTTAACACTCGTAATAACGCTATGGGAAACAGAAACAAAAAACTAGAAATTTACTATCCAAAGGGATCAGAGAATATTGATGAATATTTAAAATTTATAGGTAAAATGAATAAAAGATTAAGATACAAAATAGATTTTAGGGAAATAACGTTATCCGACATGATCCCTCTTAACAACAAAAGATTTATAAAACCATTTAAAACAAGACACACCCCTGGGGAAGTCTCTTTTGGTTACCAAATTTTAGAACAAAGAAAAAGATTAAAAGAAGAGTACAGAGAACTAAAAGAGTCAGAAATAAAAGATTTAATAATTAATAAAAAAGAAGATATCTTAGAAAATTACATTGCCAATATATTGACTATAAGCGGAGATTCTCTACCTATTCCACCCAATTTCGCAAAAGATTGTGCGACCTTGGTTCATGAATGTACCTTTTTTGATGAAAAGGATAGAAAAATTAGAAACCATACCTCACTATCAGAATTAAAAAATTTAATAAACATCTCCAAGCCAAAGAGAATAATCATATACCATGTGTCAAGTAGGTACAACAGCAAAATTAAGTTAGCCAAAGAAGAATTAAATAATGAATTCCCAAATATACAAATAAATATCGTCCATCCAGAAAAAGTTTTTAAAATCTAATTTTGCTGTTTTTTGCAAAAGGGTCTTTTTTTGCAATGCTTTAGAAGTAACATCCTAATTCTCATTTGCTTCGCAAATGATGTTTGAAAATGACGTGAGGTGATAATTATGGGTCAATGGGGTGTGTGGGTTATCTTTGCAATAATTTTTGCGATTGCTGAAGCCATACTACCATCTTTTTTCTTTCTATGGTTCGCCATAGGAGCTGGAGTAGCAGCTGTTGCTTCTTTATTTATTTCATCGGTTGTTTTAAATTTGTTAATATTCTTAATCGTTTCTTTTTTGCTGTGGATCTCAACGAAAAAAATCGTAAAAAATTTGTACAAAGGTTCTTCTACTATCAAACCTTATCAAGATCAATTTGTTGGTATGAACGGCAAGGTGAGTAAGATTGATGAGGAAGGTAGAATCATCGTTAAAATAAAGGGAGACGAATGGAGAGCGTATCCGGAAGATGAAGAAACCTATTTTAATGTGGGGGATGATGTTGTAATAACAAAAAAAAGCGCTAATTTTGTGTACATAAAAAAAATTAAAGCCCCTGAAGATAATCAAAAAAAAGATATCGAAGAGTAAGATGTTTTTTGGTGAACAAAATTTGAAAAAGAAAGGTGGGGGAAAACAATGTTGGTAATATTGATAATAGTGGTTCTATTTTTGATCTTTATCGTAGCAATGAGTTTGAAAATTATACGTCCTTACGAAAAAGGTTTGATAGAAAGATTAGGGAAGTTTCATAGAGAGGTTGATTCTGGGTTGAATTTTATCATGCCTTTCATAGAAAGAATAACTAAAGTAGATTTAAGAGAAATGGTAATCGACGTTCCACCTCAAGAGGTTATCACTAGGGATAACGTCATAGTTACCGTTGATGCCATTATATATTACGAGGTAACTGACGCTTATAGAGTAGTCTACAACGTTGGAGATTTTACCTCTGCCGCTGTTAAATTAGCTCAAACAAATTTAAGGAACGTAATCGGTGAATTAGAATTAGACCAAACATTAACCTCTAGAGAGAGAATCAACACAAAACTCAGAGAAGTATTAGATGAAGCCACTGATAAATGGGGAGTAAGAATCACAAGAGTAGAGATTAAGAAGATCGATCCTCCTCAAGACATTATGGATGCAATGAGCAAACAAATGAAAGCCGAAAGAATGAAAAGAGCTGTAATCTTAGAGGCTGAAGGGTACAAACAGTCACAAATTACCAGAGCAGAAGGAGACAGAAATGCCGCAATATTAAAAGCAGAGGGTGAAGCGGAAGCCGTCAAGAAAAAAGCAGACGCCCAAAAGTATAAATTAAGTATCGAAGCCGATGGAGAAGCTGAAGCAATTCTTAAAGTTTTCGACTCAATCCATAAGGGTAATCCTACAAAAGATTTGATAACAATAAGATATTTTGAGGCATTAAAAGCAATCTCAGATGGAAAATCAACAAAGGTCTTTATGCCTTATGAAATTTCAGGAATATTGAGTTCTGTAGCTGCTATGGCGGATATTTCAAGAAACGATATAAACTCTGAAAGTAATCCAGAAAATAAAGAATAAAGCTCTGAGGTAATTTTTATGGTATTATTAAAGTCATTGTTTATCAACGCAGTCAGCTTTTTAATATCCTTTGCTGTTATTAAATTTCTGATCATGAAAAACAGAGAACCCTATCACTTCGTAGATTATTTTAACATGTACGGAGCAATATCTTTTTTGCTGGTATGTTTTTATTTGAAGTATTTAAACGATTTAACCATATTAATGGAGATAATTGCATTCTTTATTTTACTCTTATTTTATCTTAGATCGTTTGACGCTGCTACTAAAAAATATCATGAAAGGTTCAAAATTACGATCCTCTCTTTCGGATATTCAAAAAAAACATACTTTACCAATTTTCTCTCAAAAAAAATACTAATGAGAGGCGTTGAGGCTTTTCTATTCGCCGTATCTTTTTATTATTTCATGGATAAATTATTCCTGTCAGTCCCTGTAATACTAAACCCCTTAGTAATAATAATACCGTCTATTCTGTTATTTTTCACAACACTAGTTAAATCATCAAAAATTAACAAAGCGTTTAGAATTTTAAAGTAGATTAAATCAAAATATGTTAATATACCTATATAGGGTATGTTTAATACATTTCAATAGATGGAGGTTTTTAAAATATGGAAAAAATATTGGACAAAGAAACACAAAATAAGGTAAGAGAAATTTTAGAGAAATTGACGGAACCGGTTCAACTACTGTTATTTAAAAATGATGGAGAATACTCAGAAATAGTTGAACAGTTACTTGAAGAACTCCGTGAATTAGATGATAGGATAAAGGTTGACACCCGCCACTCTGATTCTCAAGAAATCAACAATTACGATATTGAAAAAGATCTATTACCAGCTATGCTAATATTAGATAACGAAGGAAGAGATTACAGAATTAGATACTATGGGATACCGTCGGGTTATGAGTTCGCCACCTTTCTTCAAAATATCATAGCTGTTTCTAATAAAACTGTAGACTCTTTCAATAATGAAAACAAAGAAAAATTATCACAGATAGATAAAAATGTAAGAATCAGAGTTTTCGTGACTCCTACTTGCCCATACTGCCCTAGGGCTGTTTTTGCTGCTCATCAAACAGCTATGTTAAACCCTAACATAATAGGGGAAATGATTGAAGCAAACGAATTCGATAGTATATCCTTCGAATACGCTGTCAGTTCCGTCCCTCATACTGTGATAGAAGTAAAAGAAAACGGTACGTGGGTAAAAAAAGGAGAGTTTGTAGGAGCCTACCCTGAAAATAGTTTTGTGGAAGAAGTTTTAAAAGCTGTTGAATAGGACAGTTTAAGGAGGTTCTTGCATGTTTTTTAATGTTGATGGAGTCAACAAAAAATCCGAAATAAAACAACAATACGACATAGTAATAATTGGTGGTGGACCTGCTGGAATTGCAGCTGCTATATATGCCTTACAAGGCGGGGCTTCTGCACTTGTAATTGAAAAAGCCGTTGAAGGCGGTCAAATGAATTTAACGGATATTATAGAAAATTATCCGGGATTTAAAACGATAAAAGGTGAAGAACTCTCCACTTTGATGAAAGAGCATGCAGTACACTTTGGAGCCGATTTTTATGACGGAAAGGTTGTAGAATTAAAGGATGAAGGTCCCAACAAAATGGTTGTTATGGAAAATGGGAAAACAATTAAATCAAAAGCAATAATAATAGCAAGTGGATCTAACCCTCGAAAATTAGGAGTTAAAGGCGAAAAAGAATTTTCCTCCAAAGGAGTTTCTTACTGTGCGTCGTGCGATGGCCATTTTTTTAAGAATAAAAAGATTGCCGTCGTGGGAGGAGGAAATACAGCTGTAGAGGAAGCTGTTTATTTATCAAACATAGCTAAAGAAGTTTATATAATTCACAGAAGAGAAAAACTAAGAGCAGATAAACTTTATCAAGATAGAGCCTTTTCTCGTAATAACATAAAATTTAAATGGAATTCGGTCATTGAAGAAATCAAAGGCAAAGATAAGGTAGAAAGTTTGGTCATTAAAAATCTAAAAAACGGTGAAGTCTATGAAGAACTTTTCGATGGAGTTTTTGTTTTCGTTGGATTAGTACCAGAAACAAGCTTTTTAAATAAAGATCTTTTCGAGTTTGACGAATATGGTTTCTTAATTACAGACGAAAATATGGAAACAAAAGTTAAAGGTATTTATGCAGTAGGAGATGTAAGAAAAAAGGAGCTAAGACAAATTGTAACTGCGGTATCCGATGGAGCTATAGCTGCTTCACATGCAATCCGAGAATACATCAATGAAGATCAAATACCATCAACTGCATCAATAAATTTGACAAAATGAAGATATAATTGTATAATATATTTTAGTACCTTCAACTCAGTTTAGGGTGTAACCCCTTTACTTGGTTAAAGGAATAGTTTGCAGGAGGTTATAGAAAAGATGTCTAGAGGATTGGACCCCGAAAAAAAAGAAGAGCTTATTGAAAAATTTAAAGTCAACGACAAAGATACTGGTTCTGTAGAGGTGCAAATAGCTCTACTTTCTGCTAGAATCAAACATTTAACGAAACATTTGAAACAACACCCAAAAGATTATCATAGTAGACGTGGATTGATGATGATGGTAGGGAAAAGAAGAAAGATGCTCAAATATTTGAGAAAAAACAAACCCTTAGTTTATCAAGAAATCATCAATAAATTAGGTATAAGAGGTTGATAACAAATTTTTTAAAAAGCGGGGCATAAGCTCCGTTTTGTTTTTATAGGAGGTGTGAGAATGAAAGTATTGGAAAAAGAACTTTTTGGCAGAAAATTACGTATTGAACATGGTAAAGTTGCCAAACAGTCTCTTGGTTCTGTGATGCTGACTTTTAACGAGTCAACGATATTAGTTACAACAGATGCTTCGGGAGATGCAGTAAAAGGCCAGGATTTTTTCCCGTTAACCGTAGAATTTCAGGAAAAATTCTATGCGGTTGGGAAAATCCCAGGAGGATTTATAAAAAGGGAAGGAAAGCCAAGTGACGAAGCTATATTAGCCGCAAGACTCATCGATAGACCGATTAGACCTTTGTTTCCAGAGAATTTCTTCAACGAGGTTCAAGTCATAACTACCGTATTTTCAATGTTGAATGACGACAGCATAGAAACATGGGGTATAACAGGCGCTTCGTTAGCCTTGAATCTTTCACCTATCCCATTTGATGGTATTGTTGCAGGAGTAAGAATAGGATACGTTGATGGACAGTTCGTTGCCTTTCCAACCCAAGAACAACTAAAAAATTCTAAAATCGACATGGTAGTTGCAGGAACTAAAGATGCAATTACAATGGTGGAAGGTGAGTCACTGGAAGTTTCGGAAGAAGAGATGGTCGATGCTCTGATGTTTGCACAGGAAAAAATAAAAGAAATTATATCAATTGAAGAAGAGTTTCTTTCGGAATTAAACATTGAAAAATGGGAAGTTCAAAAAGAAATAGTTCCAGAGGAATTTATTGAAGATTACTTATCACTCATAGACGAAGAAGAGTTAAAAAAGGTGCTTCTCACAAAAGGTAAAAAAAACAGAGATAAAGTTATATCAGAGTATAAAAAGAACGTAATGAATAAATTTGAAGAAAAATTCTTGGAAAAATGGAGTGTTGCTTTTTTTGAAGATAAAAAACGTTTCTTAGAAAATGCTTTTGAAGAAAAACTTCAAGATTCGATGAGAAAGATGATTATCAATGAGAACAAAAGAGTTGATGGAAGAACTTGTGATGAAATTAGAGATATCACCTGTGAAGTAGGACTGATACCGAGAGTGCATGGTTCTGCACTTTTTACCAGAGGGGAAACTCAATCTCTAGGAACTGTTACGTTAGGTGCTCCTTTGGATGTTCAAGTTCTTGACACTATATTCAGCGACGAAGAAAAGAGGTTTATGCTCCATTATAATTTTCCTCCTTTCTCAACGGGTGAAGTGAAAAGGCTCAGAGGAGTCAGCAGAAGAGAAATTGGCCACGGACATTTAGCAGAAAGGGCACATAAAAACCTTATTCCGAGCGATGAGGAGTTCCCTTACACTATTAGAGTTGTTTCAGATATTTTAGAATCGAATGGTTCTTCATCAATGGCTAGTGTATGTTCAGCTTCTTTGGCCTTAATGGATGCAGGTGTACCTATCCAGAAACATGTGGCAGGTATCGCCATGGGTTTGATCTTTGAAAACGATAGTTTCGTAGTTTTAACAGATATTTTAGGAATGGAGGACCACCTAGGAGACATGGATTTTAAAGTAGCGGGAACTAGAGATGGAATAACTGCTTTTCAAATGGATGTTAAAACCAGTCAAGTTAATAAAGAAGTTCTTCAAAAGGCTCTAGAAAAAGCAAAAATAGCAAGGTTAAAGATTTTAGATAAGATGTACGAGACTATCCCTCAACCACGCAAAGAACTGTCTCCATACGTTCCAATAATGAAAGTATTTAAAATACCCGTTTCAAAAATAGGAGAAGTAATAGGCCCCGGCGGGAAAAATATTAAAGAGATCAGCGAATTATACAATGTCGAAGTTTACATTGAAGATGATGGAAAAGTCAAGGTAACCGGCCATGATGCAAACAAGGTTGATGAAGCTATTAAGCACATTCAAAATTTAATCGCACAAGTAGAAAAAGGTGGAATTTTTGAAGGTACCGTGAAAAGGGTTGAAAAGTATGGAATATTTGTAGAAGTGTTACCGGGTAAGGTTGGAATGTTACATGTCTCCAATTTAAAAGACAAACTTGAAACCTTTAAAATTGGTGATAAGGTTAAAGTCGAAGTAATGAAGATCGAAGATCAAGGAAAATTCCAATTAAAACAATTAAAAGAAGAAAATTAAAAAATCAAACGTGCGGCTTTTTAACCGCATGTTTTTATTAATATTAGTAATAGATATTGTCTTTAGAAGTTCTAAAATTTATATAAAACAACCCTTTTCCTGCCTCATATCCATAAGGATAAAAAAATTCTTGCTTTTTGCCTCGTCCCCTCCCCCATTTTATTCCTAAAATATCTGACATTTTTAACACTTATTTTATAAACCAAAATCAGAGCAAATTTTATAGATACTTTCTAAATTCTTGCTAGAACAATTATCAAACCAATTTTTTGTATTGTATGTTATATAAGTTAGATATAATTGATATTGTTATGGTATAATTAAATATCGTAAATTTGCTGTTTTTCCAAACAAAATATTTAAGAAAAATGATTTTAAACTCTTTAGTACATGGAGGAAAACTAATTTTGTATACTCATAAAATATTAGACAATGGTTTAGATGTAATTCTTATTAACAGGGATTCTATGATGAGTGCGTCCGTACTTTTTTGTGTGAAAGTAGGTTCCTCAAAGGAAACAAAAGAAAATGCAGGATTGTCTCATCTCATTGAACACGTTTCTTTTCGAGCAACTAAAAGAAAAAATACCTTCGAAATTAAACAACCAATTGAAGAAGTAGGGGGTGTATTAAATGCCTTCACTTCAAAGAATTTCACAGTATTTTTTGCGAAGATACCTTCTCAAAAAGTGAATGAAACACTAGAAATCATGTCTGAGATCCTTTATGAACCTTTATTCAAGGAAGAGGATATAGAAAAAGAAAAAGGTATAATATTAGAAGAAATCTCTTCATATGAAGACGAACCAATAAACATAGTATTTGAAAACTTATACAAAAATATATACGATGACAACTTTTCAAGACCTATAATGGGATACAAAGATACCGTCATGAATATAAAAAAATCAACACTAGAAGAATTCCACTACAAATACTATCAACCGGAAAACACTGTAGTCATAATATCAGGAAAGTTCGATGAGGTTTCGGTATTGAAACAACTCAACCAAATAAAAAGTATTCCAAATTTGAACTCTTTTAAAAATAACATCATCAGTCCTTCGATAGTAGACAAAGAAATCTTCATCAAAAAATACAAAAATGATTTAGCTAGCAATTATTTAGTTGAAGGATTTAAAGCACCTTCTAAATTAGATAAATCTTATTACTCTACACTAGTACTCAATACCTTTCTGGGAAGTGGAATGAGTTCCCTCCTATTTTCAAAAATTAGAGAAGAAGAAGGTTTAGCTTACGAAGTCACATCTGATTATGAAACTTATCCGAAAGCTGGTTTGTTATTATTTTATGCGGCAACAACCGATAAAAACCTAGAAAATCTACTTGGAAAAATACAGGAAGTTGTAGATGATCTTAAGAATAATAAAGAAATAGAAAAATGGTTCAATTACGGGAAAAATAGATTAATCGGTAAATTAACGTTAGAGGTAGAAAACAATTTATCTATGGCTTTAAATGTTTTAGATTTGTATATAAATTATGGTAAAATCATGACGATAGAAGAATTTATAAAAAATATAGAAAAGGTTGAAATTCATAACGTTTTTGAAACGGCAAACAACATTTTTTCTAATAATAAATACGTTTCAATACTTTCACCGAAAAAACCAATAAAATCCTGAAGGTGGGTGCTCTTTATGAAAAGAATCCCTTTTTATGAATTAAAACCCGGTCAAATAGTTGCAGAAGATGTTTTTAAAGAATCTCTTTTGTTAATTCCAAAAGGAACTGTCTTAAAATCAACTGACATTAACAGGTTAAGAAGCCATGGTATAAAGACGGTAAATGTTTACGATGAAAATGATTTTATTGAAAAAAAGATCGAAGAAAAGATTTCCATAGAGTTTGAATCTATTCCACCTATTGTAGAAGAAGAAACATATAATGAATGGCATCAACATTTTGAATTTGTAAAAGATATAACGTATTTAAAGGATGATCCTTCAGAATTAGATTCTCTTGCAGAAGATATTTATAAGAAATTTTTAAAAACCGAAGACGTTGTACTAAATTTATTCCATGCCATAGGAAGCGAAGCTTTAAATTCTCATTCTATAAATACATCGATCATTGCCTCAATAATCGCTTCAAAATTGAATATGCCAGATGTATTCTTCGACTCGCTCGTTAAAACGTGTCTACTTCATGACATTGGATACAGTTTGATAGGAAAAAGAGTGATATTTGATTATATAGACTTAGAAGATGTATCTGTCAGATCTCATATTGTATCCGCTTATGAAACATTAAAAAATATTCAAAAAAACATAGGGAAAGAAATTGTAGATGCTATTTCTACCCACCACGAACGCTACGATGGAACTGGTATTTTTATGAGATTAAAAGAGAACGCTATAAGTCCTTTGGTAAGAATATTACAAATAGGAGACGCTTATGATTCCTACATAGAAATAGGGAACTCTCCATACGATGCAATGAGTTTTCTCTTAAGATATTCAGGATTAATTTTTGATCCGTATTATGTAAGTGTTTTCTTTTCAATAGTTGGGTTGTACCCAACAGGAACCCAGGTAATTTTAAACAACGGCAAGAAGGCAACCGTCGTTAAAAAGGGAAAAACTTCATCTTTTCCAATAGTGGAATGTGATGGAAAAACGATAGAAACAGGAATGGAAACCGGCTTGTTTATCAGAGAAGTACTGAAAAAAGGAGGGTAAATATTGGCAGAAAATATCTCAGAAAGTCTGGAAAATTATTTGAGAGCTATTTATATTTTACATATCGACGGAAAAATACCAAGGGTAAGAGATATTTCAAGAATATTATCTGTAAAAGATGCTTCCTCGGTTGAAGCCATTAGAAAATTAGAAAAATATGGTTATGTTAAACATGAGCGGTACGGTTATGTAAAACTAACGGAAAAAGGCTTACTTAACGCAGAAAAGGTTTATAGAAAATACATAATTCTTATAGATTTTTTTGTCAACGTATTAGGGCTTTCAAAAGAAGAGGCTTATAACTTGTCTTGTGGCATTGAGCACCATATGAATGATAATTTTTATATTTCTTTAGATGGATTGATGTTATTCCTTAAAAGAAATCCCATAGAATTAACTGAAGCGAAAAAGTTTATTTCAAATTATAGTAAGAAAATGCCTCATGACTTCAAAACTTCTCTCTGGGATTTATCTGTTTCCGAAACTGCAAAAATATACGATATTTCAGGAGATTCTACATTAAGAAAAAACATAATGGACAAAGGAATATATCCTGGTTTAACACTAAAAGTAATTAAGAAAACCGATGACATAACCGAAATTTTGATTAATGAAAAAGTAATCAACATTACGTCAAATGAATCAAGGCATATAATAATAGGAAATCTAAATTAAGGTTTAAACCTTTAAATTTATTTTTTGCCCTAAGGAGGTACATATTTACATATGACCACTAAAATAGAAAAAGCTTCTCAATACATTAAAGAAAACATAGAAATAAAACCAATTCTAGGATTAATATTAGGCTCAGGCCTTGGATACATAGCCGACCAAGTAGAAAATCCAAAGGTGATTGAATACAAGGACATTCCTTTTTTCCCACAATCAACTGTAGTAGGACATGAAGGGTCTTTAATAATAGGTACAATAGAAGGTATCCCTGTCATGATATTAAAAGGCCGATTTCATGCTTATGAAGGAATTGAACTAAAAGATATAGTTTTCCCTATTTATGTGATGAAGGATTTAGGCCTTAAAGGTCTGATAATAACAAACGCAGCTGGTGGAATTAACAGAACATTTTCTCCGGGGGATATAGTGGTAGATGTTGATTTCGTAAATTTCACATTTAAAAATCCTTTAAGAGGCCCTAATTTAGATGAGTTTGGCCCAAGATTCCCTTCTTTAGTTGAACCTGTCGATAAAAATTGGGTAAAAAACGTTATAGAGAAATGTAAAAAAGATAATATAGAGCTCAAAGAGGGAACTTATTTATGGACTTTGGGGCCATCCTACGAAACCCCTTCTGAGATTAGAATGTTCGACAAATATGGAGCAGACCTAGTGGGTATGTCAACCTTACCAGAAGTAATGGCGGCCAATCATGTTGGTTTAAAAGTGATTTCATTTTCTGCTGTTACGAATATGGCTGCTGGTATTCTGCCACAACCTCTAAGACATGAAGAAGTACTTAGAATAACGGAAAAAATAAAGGGAAAGTTTGAAAAAGTTGTATACAATGCTATTAAATTATTTTAATGAAAAACATCAAAAAGAGCGGAGGAAAAAAGTTGTCTGAAAATCTAAAAGAGATTGTAGAAGAAATAAATAAGAATGATAATATTTTGGTTGTAGGTCATATACTTCCAGATGGAGATGATGTGAGTAGTTTAGTATCGATGACTTTGGGATTAGAAAAATTAGGGAAAAATGTAACAGCAGTAATCGATGATGAAATTCCAGAATATCTTTTACAATTTCCTTTAGTTAAATCGAAGATCAAAAAGTTTGAAGATGTTGAAGAAATAATTTATAAAAAATACGATATAATGGTAATTTTAGACTGTTCATCACCAGATAGAATAGGAAGATTTGAAAAATATTTAAATGCTTTTCATGTCCTGTTGATCGATCATCACATAACAAATAAATATTTTGGAAATCTAAATTGGGTAGACACCACAATGGCGTCAACCGCTCAAATGGTTTATAGAATATTGACTTCTTTAAATGTTGAATACGACAAAGAACTGTCGACAATGAATTTGTTGGGAATAGCAACCGATACCGGCTTCTTTAAATATCAAAACGCAGGCGTTTTAGTTTTCAAAGATGTTACTGAGTTGATTGAAAAAGGTGCAAACATTAGCGATATTTCAAATACCATATTGGATAACATTCCATTAGAACAAATTTACTTGTATAAAGACGTCATTTCCAATCTTAAACTAGCTTTAAATGGCCAAATTGCTTACTCTTTATTATCCTTGAATATGCTTTCCAAATATAACGTTTTACCAAAAGATTCCCCTTCATTTGTGGAAAATCTTAGATCCATTAGAGGCGTTGAGATCGCCATCGTATTTCAAGAATATGCAAAAGGTTCCTATCATGTTTCATTGAGATCCAAAAAATGGGCAGATGTATCAAAGATTGCTCTCAATTTTGGTGGCGGCGGTCATCCGCGGGCAGCTGGATTTTCAGTCGAAACAAACGACATAAGACAAACAATGGAAGAAATTGTAGATACAATATCAAAAACAATTGCAAATCACAATCCTGACTCAGCCTTTAAATAAGGCAAGTGATTTTATATGGCATACATCTTTTTATTTGCAATTTGGAGTGTTCTAATTAACGATTTTTCCGATCTTTCACTAATATTAGGAGTTTTCGGTGTTATCATAACAATCAGAGTAACCAACTTATTTTTTAAAAACACCACTTATGGAACGATTCAAATGTTGGTGTACAGTTTAGGTAGCCTTTTAAAAATGTATAAAAATGCATTTTCTTTTTTACCTTTGATACTCTTAAAAAGGTACTCGGGTTTATCTCACATAGATGTTAAGGGAAAATCTGATTTTGAAAAAACTGCAATAGCAAATTCCATCTCATTAACTCCTAAAACACTTGTTTTATATGAAGAAGAGGATAAATTAATAGTCCACAAAGTTTCTTTAACTCCAGAGGAAGCCCATAGAGCAGATAATATTTGGAGGGATGATATAATCTGATCCATATACTTGAAATTTGCATCCTAATATCCCTTTTTATGATTTTGATTAAGTTAATAACTACAAAATCAACATGGGAAAAGTTACTTTCCTATTCTTCGTTTTCTTCAAAAGCGGTCATTCTGATGTTGGTTTTTTCCCTTCTTTCAGATCAATCTTTTCTTTTGGACGTTATAATTATTTTCTTAATTCTTAACATATGGGGTGTTTTGATAGTCTCGTCGTACCTGGAAAGAGGGGGTAATAAAAGATGATCGCCAACATTTTAATGGGAATAGGGATAATATTTTTGCTTTCTGGAACCTTAGGATTGTTTACGATGGAGGATTTCTATTCTAAAATTCAAGCAATCGGGATAGCAGATACAGTAGGAATAATCTCCGTTATAATCTCACTGATGCTAAAATACCCTGAAAACATGGGTAGATTACTCATATTGTTTATCATTATTCTAGTTTTGAATCCAGCAATCTCTTCGATAATAGCTTATCACGCTGCAAAGTCCGGGGAAAAGGTTGGCAGAGAAAACAAATGAGCTATTCTATAATTTTTCTCTTCTTAAGTTTGATCGTTCTTTCATTATACATATTATCACAAAAAAGTTATATTAACGTGATCATTGGCTATGGGGTTTTTTCTGTTGCAATTTCTGTATTGTTTTTTCTTTTGAATGCACCGGATGTAGCTTTTGTTGAAATAACCATTGGTGCAGCTTTTGTTGTTTTTATATATTTAATTGCTATAAAAAAGACAGCCGAGGTTAAGGTCTACTACATTGAAACCCCTTATATGATAGAGGAAAAAGAAGGAAATTTATACGGATTTGAATACGAACTAATCAAAGAATTTTTGGAAAGAAAAGGATTGGATGCCGATTTCATAAAAGTGAACACAGAAGATCTTGAAGATCCCATGGATAACATAAACGACCATGGAGAAATTCTGGCTGGAGGAATAATTTTAGATGATAATAATTACGAAAACATAATACCATCCAGCGGTATATTATTATCAAAATTATACGCTGTTGGTCAACCTAATAAAACTTGTTTAGGAATTTTTATGCCAAACTTAAAATCAAAAAGCTTTGAAGATTTGGATGATGATTTTATAATTGATGCCGTAAGATTCAGAAAAATCGTTATGGGAGAAGAAAGGCTGTTGTCTAAAAAGATAGAGATTATTAAAGATACTAGTTACAGAATAATCTTTTATAAAAGAGATAAATCTTTAGCAAGGGACTTCAATAAATTTTTGGAAGAAATAAAAAGTGACACAGAATATTATGAGAACCTCGTCAGGAGGTATATTGGATGAAAAATTACCTTGTTTTATCGTTGATAATAACAATTTTTTTCGTCCTTGCATTAAACTTAAAAGTTGGAGATATGAAAAGTTTCTATGAACCTTCTGGAATTTTTGCTGAAAACGGATCAATTAATATGGTGTCCGCTATTGTTCTTGATTATAGGATCTACGATACCTTTTTTGAAATATTGGTTTTTACAGTGGCAATCATTGGTATTTCCGAATTTATAGGGAAAATTCCTACGGTTGCTCCCGACGACCAGCAGATAAAATACGACACCCCAATCATAAAGGTTATAACACCAATAATTTTTCAAATAATAGTTTTAATCTCTCTTTATATTGCGATAACCGGCCATATAGCCCCTGGTGGTGGTTTTGCTGCAGGTACTATTCTAGGAACAGGTTTTCTAGCGGTTTCCTTGGTACGACCAACGGATGAAATAGAAAACTTGTTTGTAAAATCAAAAATTGAGAAGTTGAAAATGCTGGTACCTTTATTCATAATAATATATGGTTTGTTAGGATACGTTTGGGGAGATTCTATTTTCTCTAATTTCCATCTAAAAGGATCTCCTGGAGAATTGGCAAGTGGAGGATCCGCCATTTTGCTAAACTTTTTAATTTATTTCGAGGTTTTTGGTGGATCATGGACTATCCTGTATAGATTTTTAAAACATAGGGGATTATTGTGAATATTTACTATATCATCACTTTATCAATAATACTTATCGGTTTATTTGGAATTATTGTAAAAAAAGATCTTATCTTAATATTTATCAACCTCGGGGTTTTCCAAGGAGGAATAGTTCTTTTTTTTGTTCTTTTAGCCTACGATACAAATTCACCTATTATCACCGCAAATTTACAAACCTACGCAGACCCGCTCATACATTCTTTTCTGCTTACCGTTATAGTAATTGGATTTGCAAATTTGGCATTAATGTTAGTTTTTGCAATGATATTATCTTCCAAATTCAAGACCCTTGAAGTTGATGAAATTGAAAAGAAAGCTAAGAAAAAATAAGAAATCTCATATAAGCAGGAGCAAAGCATGATTCTACTTGTATCCTTAATACCCATATCTTTCGGCATACTGACTTATATTTTTAAAAGAAAAACCACCTTACTGGTGTCAATTTCGTATATACTAACTTTCTTATTTCTTGCTATTTTTCAAGAAGGTTCATTTGTAATAGGAAACTATTCCGGTCTTAAAGGTATAGAATTTACCTTTGACTTTAATATTAAATTCTTACTTATTTTATTCAATCTTTTCTCTTTAATAACCTTTTTTAGAATCTACAAAAATTATGATCACGTGTTTTTTTCACTTTGGCTTCTATTAACTGGAAGTATAAATGGTTTCTTTATGAGTAGAGATTTTTTCAACATATACGTTCATTTAGAGCTAGCTTCTATATTAACTTTTCTTTTGTTATCATACGATAAGAATGAAATAAGAATATGGGCAGCTTTGAAGTACTTGATGATGAGCTTAGTAGCTTTGAATTTCTATTTGATTGGTGTGGGAATTCTTTATTCAAATTCAGGCACTTTGAATCTCAATTACAACCTTTCCAATGCAATTAATATTTTTGCATTCAGTTTTATCCTAACAGGACTGTTAACTAAAGGCGGACTATTTTTTCTATCTGGATGGTTACCCGATGCTCACACTGAGGCTGTAAAAGGAATCTCTCCTATATTATCAGGTATAATTGTTAAACTTCCTTTATTTATAGTTTATTTACTCACACCCTCTTTACCCAATGAACTTAGAGTTTTTCTATACTATTTCGCAATTATAACTGCTATTTTTGCATCTATCTTTACACTGCTACAAAACGATATCAAAAAATTTATGGCTTATTCCACTATGACTCAGATGAGTTATGGGCTAATGGTCATTCTAATTAACCCGCCTTTTTTTCCATATTTTATAGTTTTTCATATGTTCACTAAAGGATTTTTATTCATGATAGCCGAAGATATATACGAGAAAAATGGCACAAAAAATTTAAAAGATTTGGAAAGTGCACAAATATCCTTAGATACTTTTCTTTTGCTCATTTTCTTGCTGATGAACCTGGGAGGGTTGTTCCCCTTTAGCCTTTATATTCTTAAAGATAATTTATCTTTATCTTACTTTCTGGAGATAAACATCTATATCTTCGGAATGTACTTTTATAAATTATTAAACATCTTTAAAGTGAAGAAGAAAAATTTTGAATACAAATACTGGTATATGTTCACCTTCGCAATTTTAAACGTTGTATCTATAACTTATTATTTCACAACTATCGCTTCCAACTTATCCATCTTAAAAATTTTGACTGAATATTTACTGTTTGCTGCAGGGATTCTATCGTTCATATTGTTAAGAAAAAAGGTAGCTTTGCCTTCAATAGATATATACAGTTTTGAAAATAGTTTTATCTATCAAATGTCATTTTTATTGGTTGCTTTGCTAATGGAAATGTAGGCAAATGTTTTCAAATATTCTGAAAATTTATGATAAAATAATATGAACAATATCAAAAAAAATCAAAGGAGGTAATGTGCGTAGTATCGCACGATGCAAATTATGAAAAAATTCTTATTTTCTTTTTCATTAGTAATTTTCATTTTTAGTATTACTATTTTCCCTCAAGACATTTTAAAATTAGTACCTTCAGATTCAAAATTGGTAGTTTTAATAAATGATTTAGAGGGTACATACGCGGATTTAAAAACCGTACCAACTATGAAAACTTTATTGTTAGAACCATTTAACGCCGAACTAATGATTTCCAACTTTGCTAAAATGTATTTTAACGCTTTAAAGATAGATTACGAAAGTTTTTTGAATAATCTAAATGTTAACCTTTCGATTTTCGTTCAAGAGCCTAAAGAAAATAACTATATTTTTGGTTTTTCTATTGGTCCTTTAGAAAATCCCCAAACTTTTGCATCGGATTTGGATAAGCTATTAGAACTTTTGAAAGATTACGGAATTTCTTTTACCCCTGTATTTCAAACTATTGAAAATGAAAACTACCTTGTAATGGTTCAAAATAAAGAGGTATATTCTTCTTCTGAAAAAGGGGTTACTGATTTTGAAGAAATTCTTCCCGCGAAAAAAGGATTATATTACAGAATAAACACGTCCGACTATCGAGGAGATGGCTATTTTTACACTAAAGATGGCTTTTTAATAGGTGGAGGAAATGGAACTGCAGAAACAGAATTCATCGATAAAAATTTTGTAAAAGGGGCTCAAGAATATCCATTCCTGGGTAGTATATTTTTTACCTCTGGTTTAATCCCAAAAGATTTAACAAATTACGCAGATTTCATAAACATAATAGTAGATTACAAAATCGTCGAAAATTTAATATCTGTTTCTCAAGGAATAGAGGCTAACGTTGATTTAGCTACCAGCAACGGTGCAATGCCGACAATTTCTAACGCAAGCTATTTAAAATTGAAAACTGACGCTAAAATCGACGAAATCATACCTATTTTGAATGAAAATAATATAAAATACAAAAAGACCGACGAAAACATGATGGAATTTTATATAGAATCTGAAATTACAAATCAAAACAATGAAACAGAAATGTTAACCAATACTTTTTATGTTTGGAAAGACGAATATATGATGGTATCACAAATTAAACCAGATGAGCTTCAAAAACTTCTAAATGATAAACCAAAGCTTTCAGAGAATGAATTGTTCCAAAAATTAAGTGAAAGAATTGGAACAGGAGATGTTACTTATGCCCTTGTAGATTTAACCCCTATTTTTCAGAATTATGTGCCAAATTTGAAAGGCCGGTATGGTTTATTACTAAATGTGAGTCCAATAGAAGAAAATAAATTAAAAATTGATTTTATTGTGCAATAAGAAATATCGATTAAAGTTGGGTAAGATTCCAATAAAAGATTAAAGGGCATGCCTCCGCATGCCCTTTAATGGTGCCGAGGGCGGGAGTTGAACCCGCACGGGGTTCTCCACCCCAACGGATTTTGAGTCCGCCGCGTCTGCCAATTCCGCCACCTCGGCAATTCTAAGTTATTATACTATATTTATAAACTCTTGTCAATAGAAATTGAACCTTTGTAGAAAAGCAAATGTTTCAATGGGAGGGAGTTCTATGAAAAAAATAGCTATTATTGGTTTTGGCGCAGCTTCTATAGGTTTCTTAAAAGGACTGCAAGAAGAGGAAAAGATTGATAACTACAAGATAGATATTTATGAAAAAGGAGAGAATTTAGAAGGTGCGGGATTCGGCGGTTTAAAATACGATGGAAAATTATTCATTTCAAAAGAAATGGGGGGAGACTTAGTTATTCCATTGAATATTCAAAAGAAAGTCGTAGAATATTATCTCACAAAATCAGGTTTAGCAAAGTTCGACAAGAATAAAAAATTAGAGCTTTCGAATAAATTAGAAAAAGGGGATTCTTTTGAAAACGGAGAGCTATATAAAAAGTTCTACGATGCAGATTTTGAACCCGTAAGATCTCACTTTTTTCATCTGGGTACAGACCTACTAATAGAAACGGTAAAAAACATTTTCGATGAATTTTCAAAATTTAATAACATTAATTTTTTATTTGGTGAGGAAGTTATCAAAGTTATTCCTGGCCCGGAGGTTGTTGTAGCAACAAATAGTGGAAGTGAAAAAAACTATGACAAGGTCGTTGTTGCCGTTGGAAGAAGAGGCCATAAATTAGTATCGGATATGGTCAAAGATCATCCAGATTTAGTCTTATCAAATGACAAGGTTGATCTAGGTGTCAGATTTGAACTTCCTAATCATATAGTGGACTACTTAAACAAAGAAATGTACGAATTCAAAATTAGATTAAAAACTAAAACCGGCTATATTGTGAGAACTTTTTGCAACAATCCTGGTGGAGAGGTTACTTTGGAAAGTTACGACGACTTTTTAACGGTTAATGGTCATGCAAATACTACCAAAAAGACTGCCAACACTAATTTTGCAATCTTGGTTACTCATTCGTTCACTCAGCCTTTCAACGACCCTGTTGGTTACGGTTCTTATATCGCAAAGCTTTCAAATATCCTTACTGGTGGAGACAAAGTTATACTTCAATGCTATGAAGATTTTAAAAGTTCAAAAAGGACAAAAAAATTAGGGCGAGTCGAGCCAACGTTAGATCCTAAGCACTTCATTTTGGGAGATTTGAATCTGGCTCTTCCCAGACGTACTATCGAATCAATAATAGATTTTTTGGAACGATTAGAAACAGTCGTAAAAGGTGTTACTTACCCGGATAATCTCTTATATGGAGCAGAGGTTAAATTTTACGCAAATAAGATAAACAACGATTTCTTTGAAAATGTAAAAATAATTGGAGACTGTAGCGGATGGACTCGTTCAATAACCTATGCTACAAGTCATGGATACCTAATCGCAAAGGAGTTTTAAACGGTTGTATTGACAAAATAATATTGATATGTTATAATGATTTTTGTAGACTTAATGAATGGGACGTAGCCAAGCGGCAAGGCGACGGACTTTGACTCCGTTATTCGTAGGTTCGAATCCTACCGTCCCAGCCAAAAAAAGCTAATCGGTGATATGTCAAGGAGTAAAAACCAAAAAGATTGTTAAAAATTAGTGTAACTGACAATGCCCATACTTTCAGAAAAACTCAAAATAGGCTTGAAAACACAAAAAGATTCACTT
>NZ_JAIP01000018.1:0-21108 GCF_002924605.1 Petrotoga sp. SL27
GTTTGTCATTGATTACGCACTTGTTTTACCTCTTTATCAGCCTCAAGGGTTGAGGGTCCATCGCTCTTGGCTAAAAGGATGGATAAATAATCCAATTTGGCCTGGTGATTATTATTATAACTACACTAAGGCGGAATAACAATCCCGCTAAAATACGGTTCAACATAATTTATAGGACTTTCACCGCTTAGCTATTGCCCATGCTGGGCGCACCTTAAAAAAGGAGACATGTGTTTTGCATGTCTCCTTTTTTCGTAATGATTAACCTTTTACAGAACCTTGTGTTAATCCTCCTATTATCCATTTTTGGAGAGACAAGAATAGAACTACCATAGGAATGGCTCCCAATAGTGAGGCTGCGGTGAACAATCCCCACTCTGTTTCGTAAGGTCCTGACGAGAACGATTGTAATCCAACGGCATAGGTATAATTTGATTCGCTTTGTAATATTATCCTTGCCATAACAAACTCGTTGAATATGTTCATGAAGGTAAGTATCATAACAACCGCTATTATAGGTAAAGATAGAGGCAAAACGATCCTCCAAAAGGTTTGGAACCTCGTAGCACCGTCTATCATTGCGGATTCTTCCAAAGAATCTGGGATAGTGTCATAGTAACCCTTGAACAACCACATGTTGTATGCGATTCCTCCCATGTATGCAAAGATCAATCCATCCAAGGAATCCAAACCCAATACTCCAAAATAATCACCCATAAATTTCAATATGCCATAAATTGCTATCATAAACATTACTGCTGGGAACATCTGAATTATCATCAAGAAGAATAATCCCTGCTTTCTTCCTACAAATCTCATTCTCGAAAAGGGATATGCTGCAATGGAGGTTATTAAAACCGTTAATACTGAGGTTATACCTGCTACCATTATGGAATTTAGAAGCCAACGCATGAACGGTTTTCTTATTTTTGCTGACCAATCTTGTTGCAACAAGTAAAGATCTTTATCAATATTCCTAAGTTTGGACTTTAATTCGGGAGAATCTATGTAATTCGATAAATCACTTACTATCCTCGAAGCACGGGCTATATCTGCAGAAGCCTTACCATATTGTGTGTTGTAAAGTTTTTGAATCTCTGAAAGCGGTATTATAGTTGTGACATTACCACCTTGATTCAAAGTAAGATATTCAGTGAGATTTGTTTTAAATATATTAATATTTTCTTCCATTTGATTTTGGATAACCGTTAACTTTTCTCTTCCTTGGTCGAACCTTCGTTTTGATTCCAACAGATTGTTGTACCAATTCATTAATACGTATCTGTTACGATCGGGAGTAAAATACGGATAATATTTTGAACTCACGAAAGATGCGTAATTTACTGATTCAAAGTTGTTAGATATTTCTTGATTGGCACTTTCCAAATAAACTAACAAAAAAGGAATGTTTTGTATCTTTTTTAAGTTACTCAACATTTCTTCATTTTCTTGTTTGAGTTGGGTAAGCGTTGTTTGAATTTCGTTCTTTTGTTCTCTTAAAGTATTTAACTGGGCACTGTATTGGGCTAATTGCTGAGTATTTGAACTGTATTGTGATGTTAATGCAAGCAATTCATCTATGTTTTCAGAAAGCTTTAAAGTCGAACTTTTTGCCGATTGATAACCTGGTAAAATTGATTTTGAATCTTTTATGGCGTATATTTTTGTGAAGTTATCGTTTAAAAATTGATAGACTTTAGTGAAAAGTGCGAGGGTTTCTACAAATCCATTTTCTATGAACATGTCGATAGAATTTAAATCCTCGAAAGCAAGAGGAAAAATCTGGAAAGATTTTTGAACGTTATCGTAAAAAGATTTGTCTTCCCCAAATAATGGTGTCTTTCCTTTAACATTCGTTAAGTCTTGTCCACTTAATATGTTATAAGCAGCATTTAACCGTTCTTTTTCGACTATGAATATATCAAACAACGCAGATAGGCTGTTGTATATTTCACTGTTTTGTCTTTCTAAAAGGGACTGCTGTGAATTGATTTGGGATATTTGTGAATTTATATTGTTTAATTCTGCTTCTAATTGGGATATTTGACTTATGGACTGACCATATAATTCGTTGGCTTGTAATTGAATATCTTCTTGTACCTTTTCTATTTCTGTTTCAATTGAATCCCATCTTTCAGACAATGATAAAATGCTTTCCTCAAACCTTTCAGCTTCGGGTTCTTCTTTCACCCATCTTCTATATGTTCTTACCCTCCAAGCAGAAGTTTTCAGAGGTATTTGTAGTATCGTATTTACCGTTTCTATATAATATTCACTATCTTTATTCAAAGAACTTTTTTCCCAGTTAGTTATTATTTCTTTTCTTTGAGTAAAATACTCACTTAGCAACGTTTGCAATTGTGTAGGGTCAACGTTTATTCCCATGCTTTGGGATAGATTTAATACTGTGGTTAACTCTTCTTGTAAGGTTTGATAATCTTCTTTTCTTATGTTGTTTATTTTGTTAAAAAATTGGTCTTTATTCTGAGTTTCATAAATTGTGAATATCTCATTATACGAGCTTTCTAAATCATCGAAGTTCTTTTGAGTTTCGGTAAAATATCCTTCCAAACTGGATATGTACTTCGTTGCTTTGTTTTGTGCTTCTGATGTAGATAGCCCACTGTATCCTCCGACATACGAGCTAAGAGAATTGAGTTCGTTTATTAACTCAGGAACATTTGGAGTTTGAAGTATTAAATCCTTATAATTATTTACAGTCAATCTGTTCGAAAAAAGTTTTGTAGAAAAGGCAGCATTATCTCTTCTTATCGATGTAGATATCAACCAGACAAAGGGAAATAGTATTACAACAACACAGATTATTAGTATGATATGCCTTAAAGTGTAATTTTTCTTTTCGATCATGGCCATTATCTACTCACCTCTTCGAATGAACCTGAGAATCTAAAGTTAAAGTAGCTAAATACTGCTATTATTGCGAATATGATCATCGAAATAGCAGAGGCAAATCCAAAGTCTTGCCCATGTGACCCTTCAAAGGCTAATTTATATACGTATGATATCAATATGTCTGTTGAACCCGCTGGTGTGCTCGTCCCTGCCATTGCTGGTCCACCACCTGTAAGTAGATAGATTAATGTAAAATTATTGAAATTGAAGGCAAAACTCATAACGAGTAATGGAGCAACAGCAACCATCAAAAGCGGTAATGTAATCTGTTTGAACTGTTTCCATCTGGTGGCACCATCTATAACGGCTGCTTCGTATAATTCACCTGGAATACTTTGTAAGGCACCAAGGCTTATGGTCATCATGTAAGGAAATCCCAGCCACGTATTCGTTATCAATATCGCCACTTTTGCCCAAAATGGATCGTTCAGCCATTTTACGGATTCTATCCCTAAACTTCCCATTAGGAATTTGTTGATGACCCCGTACGTTTCGTTGAAGAATCCATTTCTCCAAACCAACACAGAAATAAAAGCTGGTATCGCCCACGGTATTATTAGTAAAGTTCGGTACACTACTTTTCCTTTTAGGTTTACATCGTTTAGCACTAGAGCAAATGCGAGTCCTACTACAAAAGTGAATAAAACACTTAAACCTGCGTAGGCAAAATTCCAACCGAAAATTTTAAAAAATGGTCCAGAAATTCTTGGATCGGTTATTATTTTTGCAAAGTTTTCTCCACCTATATAGTCTTTGTATCCTATTAATCTGTACAATTCACCATTCTCATTGTAATCCCAAAAAGCAAAGTCTCTTTCAACTAATTCTTTGTTGGTAAGCGTGTTCACCAAAACTGTTTTGTATATCTCTCTTTCTCCGTCAACTATAGCCTTAACCGATGTATCGTAAACCCTATAGGCTTCTGAAAATTTTTTGAATATTGTTGAACTAGAGAGACGGAAGTTTTGACCTTTCAGCACCAAATTTAAAGACTTCAAATAATTTTGTCTCAATACAGAGTTGTAAAATGCTGAATTAGTGGAGGTAAGTGGATCAACTGGAGAATAAAAATACGTGTATCTGATTTCTCCATCTTTTTCAATGGCCATTATTGAATCATTTCCACTGGTTCCTAAACTTTCCGTGGGGCGTATTATTTTGTAAGTGGCATTGTTTACAGTTATTTGATCTCTTTCAACTGGGAACAATTCTGATTCGGCATATATTAGGTTACCTCTCGAATCGTACTCTAAAGTTACGGGTTTTTCGGATAAATACATATTTTTTTCGTCATATAAAAGTAATAAAAAGTCTTCGGTTGGTTTGTATTGCTCATCGTATCTGACGAATACTTTGAAATCATAGGTTTTAGGATTTTCCGGTTCAAAGTAGTACGTGGGATCTGTGAGGAGAGTATCAATAGCGTTAGTTCTAGTGAATAAATGTCCTGTCCCGTAATTGGTGAATGAGGTATCTATTGTATAATAAATTGGATATATAGTTAAAATAAAGAGAAAAAGCAGAGCAGGTAATGTATACCTATAGGGGTAAGCTTTTTTAGAAAAAATCGCCCAATCTGTCAATACAAGAAAAATACTTATAACTACGGCCAATCCATAGTTGGCAAGTATGAATAGAAGAAGTATTGCCCATACTAGGAGTGCATTCATCACCCCAATGAATATCCATATTAAAAACGTAGTGAATTTGTTCATGAGTGCCCCTCCCAAAAATTTTCGCTTTAAAAAAAGGAGAGGGGATAACCTCCCCTTTTTATTGGTTAAACTTGTTATATTTTAATCTTAAAAGATCAAAAATTTAAAGTTTTAAAGCAGCTTTTATCTTTGAAACGGCATCGTTAAGAGCATCTTCTGGTGTTTGTGTTCCGTTTATAATGTTGTTTAGAGCATCACTCATAGGTTGCCATACAGATTGCATTGCTGGTATATTAGGCATTGGTATACCCCCTGCGGCGCTTTCTGTAAAGGCAGCAACCATGTCACCAGGTACTGGCCCGCCTTGTTCATCTACTATTTTTGCTACATCCAATCTTGAAGGACCTCTCGGGTCAGCTATATAAAATTGATATATTCCTTCAGCTGTTGCTAAGTAATTGATTACAAATTCCATAGCAAACGCCTTGTTTTCTGATCTTGAATTGATCATCATTCCTTGCGAACCAACAAAAGGTCTCATCGGTTTACCTGGTTCAACCTCTATGCTTGTTAGTGGAACTACTCCAAAGTCTATACCCGCATTTATATATGTTTTTACGGACCATGGACCGTTTATCATCATCGCAATTAACCCATCTGTAAACATGGAATCCATAATAGTGTATCCCATACCTTGAGGCATTATACCTTCGTCGAAGAAACTTTTTAAAAGATATCCAGTTTTTATGGCTCCTTCATTGTTCAATCCAATATCGGTTATATCGTAACCAGTTTGAGGATCGTATCCAAACACATATGCACCGTATCCGCTAAAGAAACCATAAGTTTGATAAAAATCGTTAGGAACAACAGCAAAACCAACCGTTTCATCTGTTGTTAACTCTTTTGCTAAAGCCATTAGCTCGTCTATATTTGTTGGAACTTCATCGTCGCTTACATAATCCCTGTTGTATAATAATCCAACTGCTTCGATAGCGTAGGGCAATCCATACAATTTACCTTCATATGTGAATGCTTGAATTCCTGATGGAGCAAATTTGTCAAGTTCAATGGCAGATTTTGGAATAGGTTCGAGTAAACCATTTAATGCTAATTCTCCAACCCAATCATTAGCTCCGACTATTATATCAGGACCTTCTCCTGCCTGTGCTGCGGTTAGAAATTTTGACTTGATATCTCCGAAATTAACCATTTGTACTTCGACAACTATACCAGTGTCCCTAGTAAACTCCTGACCGATTCTTTTCATAAAATCAACTTGTTTTTCTGAAGACCAGACGGTTAACTTTTGTGAAAATAGCGAAAGTGCTCCTACCAACATTACCAAAGTTAAAATTAAACCTTTTTTCATCTTGATACCCCCTTTTGAGTGTTTTTTTCTTTATGGAAACGTTTTTACTAAAATAATTATAACAAATGAATGTACATTTTCCAATCATAATTATTGGTGATTAAAACCGATTAGAGGGGATTATCAAGAATTATTTCCGATTACAAGCGAAAATCTTAGTTTTTAAAAATTTTGCTCAAAAATTCAAATAGGATAAATGACAGTATCTTCTTTTTGAAAGCTCTCAGCCAAGTTTAGATCGATATTAAGAGAACGAACATATTTATTTTTTAAGAATTTTTTACCAACTTCTTTGAATAGAACATAGGTTAATAAGTCTTCTTCATTTTGAGCTAATATTCCTATTTCTTTTTTTGCTTTTTCTAGCTCTGGCTCCAAATCATCTGCCGGTTTATGATCGATGGGCTTTTCATTGTCCAAAGCTAATTTGTATAATTCTTTGTCTACTGGGGCAGGAGGTTTTCCATAAAGACCTTTCAAATAATTTTTTACTTCGTTGGTTATCATCGAATATCTTTTACCTGTTAATACATTTAGAACCGCTTGGACTCCGACGATTTGACTAGTAGGAGTTACCAAAGGAGGATATCCCAAATCCTTGCGAACCCTAGGTACTTCTTGTAGAACATCGTTTAATTTATCTTCCGCTTTTTGGAGTTTTAATTGAGAAATTAAATTAGAAAGCATACCTCCAGGGATTTGAGCATTTAATATTCTGGCATCTATTGATTCCATCTTGACGTCGTATTCACTGTATTTTGATCTTACTTTCCAAAAATGGTCAACCAATCTCATTATTGTTTTTGTGTTTACATCCAAGTCGTATGTGTAGACAAAGGGCTCAATGGCGGGTTCAGATGTGCCATTAGCAAAAGGGCTTAACGCTAAGTCTAGAATATCTGCACCGGCTTCTACTGCCGCAAAATAAGCCATAGAGGCAAGACCGGTTGTTGCATGAGAATGAATATCAACCGGGATGTCGAATTTCTTCTTGATTTCTTTTACCAAATCATATGCATCTTTTGGCTTTAACAAACCTGCCATGTCTTTTATAACAATTGAATCGACGCCCCTTTCTATTAATTCTTTTGTATAATTTAAATAATACTGTAGATTATGAACAGGACTAATGGTGTAACATATAGCTCCTTGAACGTGTATATTTCTTCTTTTTGCAACCTCTATGGATTTTTCCAAGTTGCGAATATCGTTTAAAGCATCGAAAACCCTTATGATGTCCATCTTGTAGTCGGCTACTTTGTTAACAAATAATTCTACCACGTCGTCGGCATAATTTCGGTATCCAACTAAATTTTGCCCTCTTAGAAGCATTTGGATTTTGGTATTTTTTAATTTTTCTCTTATAGTTTTTAGCCTTTGCCATGGATCTTCGTTGAGGTATCTTACGCATGAATCGTACGTGGCTCCACCCCATACTTCCATCGAATAATATCCAACTTGATCGAAGTCTATTAATTGATCTTCAAAATCTTCCATTTTTAATCTCGTTGCGATTAAAGATTGTTGACCATCTCTTAAAGTTGTATCGACTATAAATGGTTTTTTATTCATCTTTTTCACTCCTTTTGTAGAAATTTTTCTTGAATACCTTTAATATGGGAAGCCCTATAATATACGTTGCAACAGCTTCTCCAACTCCTACCCAAAGTACAGAAAAGAAATATGGTACTCCATACAATGGAGCTAAATAAGCGGACACCCCAAAGGCGTTAATCAATATAGGAGGGAGAGGAGCTAAATACTCATTTGGCATTTTCCAAGTTATAACTCCCGCTATCAAGGTCAATGAACTTCCAAACCAGATATCCCAAGCACCCAAACCACCTATTATATTGGCCAACAACGCACCTACATAGATGCCGGGAATGAATGCAGGATCAAGAAAAGGCAGAATTACAAAGGCTTCTGCAATTCGAACCTGTATAGGGCCGAAACTGATAGGTTGAAAGATTATACAAAGAACAACATATAATGCAGCAATTAAAGAGGCTCTAACGACTCTTATTGAATTCATGTTTCCCTCCTGAATGAAAAATTTGGTAAAGTGTTAAAACTTTACCAGGTTATTTTTAACTTAAAGTCTTTATTGATTTAAAAGTTGGTCTATGTTTTCGAGTATTTGCTGCCTTTGATTTACCCTCTCTTTATCAAGGCTTTCTGTATTTAATGAATTCAAGGTATCTTTGATTGTTTCCAAATCTTTCCTTACCGATTCAATGTCACCCGTTGAATTATAGTAGTTTAAAATGTAGGAATAAACTGTTGAATAATAGTCAAAAGCTACATTAGGATCGTCAGGTTTAACTTGGTATAGTCTTCCTATAATCTCTATGGAATCTGGATTCATTTCTCTTAAGGTTAAAAGAGAACTTTCCAGTGCGATGTTCATTTGTTCAATATCGCTATATAATTTATCATATTCGCTTTGGATTTCTTGCTGTGTGAAGATCCCGTAGGTGTCTTGTAAATGAGCTAGTTCACTTAAAGCAAATTCTTTTTGTGCCGCTTCATTACGAAGGTCTGTTGATTCGACGGTGCCTTTGAGCTGACGATAATGCTCTATCTGATTATTTATTTCATCCTTGCTGTATTCAAGAAACTCTGGGTATGATTGAGCTATATTCGAATAACTCTCAAGGTCATTTTTTTGAGAAATTTTCATAGGAAGTAGGTTTTCAACAGTGAAAATATAAGAGACATACCACTCTTCAGGTAACTCATTATCGTTTAATATTGTATTACGGTACTTTTTTTCAACATTTCCTAAGTCATCATAAGATTGAGCTTTATAAATATCATATGCTATTTCTAAGGGTTTGTATGAAGTTACAAAGTCATAATTAGACATATATGGATCGTACCAATTGGTAATCTGGTAGTCCACGTAGTTGGTAGTTAATTTATTTCTTATATCGTTGTCCAGTAATAATTCCTCCGGGGATTCATATATCTTTTTGTCTTCGATTCGCACTATCTGGTACCCCAAGGAAGAACTTATTGGACCAATTATTTCACCAGGAGCTGAAGATAATGACGCTTCAATTATGTTTTCATAAATATCTCCACGTTTTACCCATCCTACCAAGCCACCAACTGAAGCAGTTTGAGTGTCTAAAGAGTTTTCTGAAGCTGCTTGAGTGAAAGAGATCTTATTTTGCAATATTTCAGACTTAATGCTATTGGCTGTGTTTTCATCTGCAGTTACAATCCGACTGATTTTAACTTCGTCAAATTGGCTTTTGAAATTTTCAAAATTATTAGAAACATAGGTTGACAGTTCTTCTTCAGAAAAATTGGAGAAGTAATTTCTTAATTCGTTGATCACCTCGTTTCTATACACTAGGCTGTTTATGAATCCGCGAAAATATTCTTCCTTTTCAAAAAACTGTAAGAAAATTTGTCTTGTGTTCTCACTCCCAATGTATTGATTGTACATCCGATCTGTCTCTTGCGAAATCTTCGCTGCGTCCAATGTTATTCCATTATCGTTTAAAAACTTTTCCATGGCTTTGTATTCTATCAAAACGTCTGTTATACTTATTAGATCTATTGGTTTGTTAAAATACTGATCGTATTGGGGATTTTGACTCAAAATATTTAATAATGTATTATGATACTCCCCCATCAATTGGTCTAATTCCAAAAAGTAAGATTCGTATATTTGCTGCCCGTCCTGTGAAGTTAAATATGCCACTGACTCTGAGAATATTGATACAGAGAGAACTACAAGAATACCAAGTACAACTAAAAGTTTTTTCATTTTGGACCTCCTCTGGTTTGATAATTTTTAATGTTGATCGTTAAGGGCAAGCCCCTTAAGAACCCCAAAACCTAATTTTATTTTAAAAAATTTTCTTACCCAGTGATGCAAACAGGGTTTCATTCTCAATTGTTAAGAAAGATTTTTACTATTTTAGCAAGCCAAAATAGTAATACTTTCATGATATCTTTTAATAATTAAAACAACCTTAAAAATTGTGTCATAAAATTTTGCTGATTCCTTTTAAATATGGTATAATCGAATGAAAACTGTATAACTTTACAGTTAAAAGTAGATTAACCTACCTACAGGAGGGAGGATATATATTGATTTCTTTGAAAGAGAAATTGCTAATGAAAACCCTATACCACAAGTTTAATAATCAACTACCTCAATTGGCAACTGAGATCGGCTACAAAAGAGGAAACAAGAATCTATTTTTTGTTTTTTACGCGCTAAAAGCTAATAGTGAAAAATATGTATCTTACGATCTCATAAAAAATGGAAGTGAGTTCATTTTTACACTTGAGGTTGGAAAAGATAAACATCACCTAAAATTAGAAACAAAGGAAAATTATAAATTTTGTTATTTCGTATCTATCAACGACGAAATGAATATTGATGAATTTGCTCAAATAGAGCCTAAATTAATCAATGAATGATTCTTTCCATTTCTATTTGTTTTATGAATATAGAATAATTATTGTCAATTAAAGCTTTGTACAAGGGATCATCTTCTGGAACCGAGACTAAGACAATTCTATCTTTTATTTTTAAAAGTTTACATGTAATATCTTCAATTATTGCATTGAAAGTGTAACCCTCTTCAATAGGGGAGGCATCGACTATGTAACAGTTATCTTTGTTGAATCCCCATGCCACGTAGCCGCATTTTTTATTGTTGTCGCATATGATTTCATAGTTGTATCTGTTTTCGCTAAGTTTTATGGTTATAGGCTCTCTTTGCCAGTTTAGTTTTCTTTTAAATTTAAATTTTGCTTCAGTAGCCATTTCGTAGATCACATCTGAAGTAGTTTGTTCGTATTTAAAATGAGTATTTGTTGGTTGATCTTTTTCCTTAAAGAAAGAAGCCAGCTCTCTTTTTGCTCTAAAACCATGTTTATTATAAAATCTTATAGACCTTTCATCACTTTGGGCAACTTCTAAAATTATCCTCTCTATCTCTTTCCATTTTAGTGTTTCAATGGTACGAAAGATGATTTCAGAGGCCAATCCTTTTCCCCTAAATTCTTCTTTTACTCCAATTGAATCAATTCTTCCAACATCTTTTCTTATTGATATAATGCTAAATCCTACAGGTATGCCATCAGAAAAAGCTATAAAAGAATTTTCCAAGGAAATAGAGTTTTCTTTCACATCTTTTTCAAAACTCTCCAAATTCCAATTCACTGGGAAAACATAGTCTTTAAACACTTCATTAACAAGTTCGATTACAACACTCGCGGGAACGTTTTTTAATGATTTATAAGTAATCATCGTGCCCCCCTCCTTCCTCTTTACAAACCGAACCACATTATCCCAATTTTCTAATTTTCTACTATAATAATTTTAACATAAAAACCAAAAAATATATAAAAAGGCCACCCATTAGGGTGGCTTATTCGATAATTTCTTTCATAATATTGGCAAGCTCCACGAAGTCTTCAGTTAAGGAGGCACCTCCAACTAAACCGCCGTCTATATCTGGTTTTCCAAAAAGACCCAAATAATTGTTTGGTTTTATGCTTCCACCATACAGTATAGCGGTATTTTCAGCAAACTCTTCGTTGAAGATATCTTTCAAAAGGTCTCTAATAAACTCATGAACTTCTTGGGCTTGGTTAGGGGTTGCAACTTTTCCTGTTCCAATTGCCCACACAGGTTCGTAGGCGATTACGATTGTTCTTGCTTCTTCCTCAGTTAGACCATAAAGAGCTTCTTTAATCTGTCTTTCTACAACGTTGAACGTTAAACCCTTTTCACGTTCTTCTAACTGTTCACCCACACATAGTATGGGTGTTAGTCCGGATACTATTACTTTTTTGAGCTTCTTGTTTATGAGGCCATCGCTTTCTTTAAAGATGTGTCTTCTCTCAGAGTGACCAAGAATTACATATTCCACTCCTATATCTTTCAGCATATTAACTGAGATCTCGCCGGTATAGGCACCTTTATCTTCATAATAAACATTTTGGGCACCTACTTTTATGTTTGAACTGCTTGTGATATCTCTAACCTTCTCAAGAGCTGTGTAAGGGGGGCAAACAATAACTTCAAATTTATCTTCAGTTTTTATCTGTCCTACAAGTTTTGACACAAATTCGGCTGCCTCTGTATTTGTCTTGTTCATCTTCCAATTTGCGGCGAGAATGAATTTTCTTTCATTCAGATTTTTTTTTTCGGATATTGAAGAGATACCCGGCAATTCTTTACCTTCTAAAAACTCTAAAGAAGCGCCTCCGCCAGTTGAAACGTGGGAAAATTCGCTAGCCAAACCAAATTTTTCAGCAGCAGCTGCAGAATCTCCTCCACCTATAATACTTATACAACCTTTTTTGGTTACTTCTGCAATTACATGAGCAACTTCTTTTGTACCGAAAGCAAAATCATCTATTTCAAAAACTCCCATAGGGCCATTCCAAACAATTGTTTTAGCATCAGAAATTTTTTCTTTAAATAATGAAATGGTTTCGGCTCCAATATCTAATCCCATCCAACCTTCAGAAATCCCATCATCTATTTTTACGGTTTTCTTTTCAACACCTGCTTCTATTTTTTGGGCGATAACAGTATCAACAGGTAAAACAATCTCAACACCTTTTGCTTTCGAGTTTTCTAATATTTCTTTTGCAACATTGAGTTTATCTTCTTCTACCAGCGAAGAACCAACGTTTTTACCTAAGGCTTTTAAGAAAGTAAACATCATTGCCCCGCCGATTAATATCTTATCAGCTTTATTCAACAAATTATTTATTACCCCTATTTTGTCGGATACTTTAGCACCACCCAGGATTACTACATAAGGTTTTTCAGGGTTTTCAACGGCTTTTTGCAAAAATTCGATCTCTTTTTCCATCAAAAATCCTGCAACACTTGGGATAAAGTTTGCAATTCCAACATTTGAAGCATGCGCTCTATGAGCCGTTCCAAAAGCATCATTAACATGAAGATCCGCTAAAGAAGCCCAATATTTTGCAAGTTCGAGATCGTTTTTAGTTTCACCTTTTTCAAATCTTGTATTTTCAAGAACTAATACTTCACCTTCTTTTAACTCTGAAACAGCCTCTTCAACTTTTGACCCTCTGGTTTCATCTACAAAATAAACGTTAGTATTTAATAACTCTCCTAATCTTTCGGCTACTGGTTTTAGAGAAAATTGAGGGTCCTTTTCACCTTTGGGACGTCCTAAGTGAGATAGTAATATTACTTTTGCTCCTTTGTCCAAGGCGTATTTAATTGTGTTCAGAGCAGCTTTAATTCTGGTTTCATCGGTTATCTTTCCATCTTTTATAGGAACGTTGAAATCAACTCTCATTATGACCTTTTTGCCTTTTAACTCAACGTCTTTTATAGTTAATTTTTCCATATTGACACCCCCTATATTTACATCTACTTTAAAGAAAAAGGGGATTAAATCCCCTCTTTTTTATTGCAATTACAGCATCTTAGCTAATTTTTCAATCAGTTTCACAACGGTTGCTGAGTATCCGTTTTCGTTGTCGTACCACGCACAGACTTTTACAAAAGTTCCATCCATTACATTTGTTAATGTAGCATCGAATATTCCTGCAACAGTTGAACCAACAATATCAGAAGAAACAATTGGCTCTTCATTGTACCCAAAGATACCTTTCAATTCGTTTTCAACGGCATCTTTTATCATTTTATTTACTTCTTCAACGGTTGTTGGTTTTTCTACTTCAACGGTTAAATCTGTGATAGATCCATCTGGTGTAGGAACTCTCAAAGCCATTCCATCTAATTTACCTTTGAGTTCTGGAATTACTAATCCAACGGCCTTTGCAGCTCCGGTTGTTGTTGGGATGATATTAAGAGAAGCTGCTCTTGCTCTTCTTAAATCACTGTGTGGTAAATCTAAAACCCTTTGATCGTTTGTAAATGAATGAACGGTGGTTAGCAAACCTCTTTTAATTTTTAATTTGTCGTTTAAAACTTTTATAACTGGTGCAATTGAGTTTGTTGTACAAGATGCGTTTGAAACAACTTCCATCAGTGGAGTGAGGATATCGTCATTTACCCCCATAACTATCGTTGCATCTACTTCACCTTTTGCTGGAGCGGTTATTATAACTTTCTTAGCACCAGCCTTTAGATGTGCGGAAGCCTTTTCTTTATTTCTAAATACACCTGTAGATTCAATAACAATTGAGACACCTAAATCAGCCCATGGAAGATTGCTTGGATCTTTTTCTGCGAAAACCTTGATCTCTTTTCCATTGACCTTTAAACCATTATCAACTATCTCAACAGTTCCTTTGAATGTTCCATGAACGGAATCGTATTTTAAAAGTGTCCCTAAGGTTTTTGAATCTGTAAGATCGTTTATTGCCACTACCTCAAAGTTTGGGTTTTCAACCAACTGTCTAAAAACTAATCTACCTATTCTTCCAAAACCGTTTATTCCGATTTTTACTGCCATTTATACAACACCTCCTAATAAATTTTAGTGCTTTCTTTAAAAATCGTAAGATTTGTTTAGCTTTTTGTCCAGCATCCCATCATGATTTCAACTCAGAAGAATTCAAAATGTTTGTTATTTTTTTCTCTTAATTATATTGTACATATAAAATTATGCTTTTTTGAAAAGAAAAAGTTAATTTTTTTCAAGCCCCAAAGTTAGGAAGGGTTCCTAAAAACTTTTGTGAAATCTCGTTGGTCTTTTCCTCTTTAAGTTTATTAGCCTTTTCTATAGCTTCATTTGAAGCAGCTATTATAAGATCTTTTAAGGTGTCTATATCTTCATCTTCAACTTCCTCAGATATAACTATGTCTTTTATTCTCATATCGCACGTTGCCACAACCTTTACAACGCCACCTCCCGCAGTAGCTTCTACCTCTACGTTAGATAATTCTTCATCTAGCTTATCTAATTCATCTTGCATTTCAGCTTGAGCTCTTTGGGCTTCTTGAAGCATTTTGTTCATATCGTTTTTGCTGCCAGTTTTTTTTGAAAGAGATCTTCCCCCTAAACTTTTCATTTTTTTGGCCATAAATACTCCTCCTAACGGTTAGCTGATAATTGCAATACTGTTCTTTCCATAATATTCTATCACATCATTTATAAAATCAGGATTATGTTTTTTTGACAAGATGAAGAGAATCCTTCGTTGTACATTTGGTACTTCAACCCAACCGTCTGTGAATATGATTATGCCTTCGGGTCTTAAATTTTCCTCAACGTAATCAACCGCAGGTTGCATGTTAGTTGAACCTTTACCTTTTAAAACTAGTTCCTTCCAGTTTCCTTTGTTATAGGTCATGATATTTTGGATATGACTGTCTGCTTGGATTAGGGTGACTTTTCCCCCAAGATTTTTTGAAATATTTTCTACTTCACTGAAAAAAGCATTGTATTCTTCTTCTATAATGGAACCACTAGTATCGATTATTATTGCAATATTTGGTCCCATTTTTGATCTCCAACCTGGTTGATCCTCATATCTTCGATTTGGTTTCATTAGGGTCCTGTATTTTTCGACGACTATAGAACTGCCAAAAAATCTTCTTAACATCGTTTCCCAATTAAAGAAAGGTTTCGTTACCATAAGAGAAACCGCTAATTCTATACCATCGGGAAGATTGTTTTTGCTTTTATCGTAGGCTTTTGTAACAAACTCGCTAACAATATCAAATGCCATTTCTTCTGGAATATCAGACGAAAAGTCGTGTGAATCGAGGTTGTTCTCCCTTTTTTCTAGTATCTCTTCTACATCGATCATCTTGTTTTTTTCTAATAAATCCATTGCGTATCTATAGTATTCTTCTGCCGTTTTATTTAAGAGGTTCATAGGAGCGGTAACAAAAAAGAATTCGTTGTCTGGGGCATGTCCTTCCGCTACCATTACATCTAAAGGTTCTGCAAATACATCTAATTCTGTGATATATTGGTTTACCGCTGCATCCATTGCTAAATCCCAAATACCTCTTTCCCTTTTATTTTTGGGTTTTATGAATATGTGTCCAAATATTATATGGTAAATCTCATGTTTTAATATTCCTTTGGTTAATATTAAACCAATATTTTTTAAACGATTGGGATTATACAACAATCTAAATTTCCCTTGAGGAGTTATTGAAACCTTTATAGTCCTTACAGAAGTGGTTGGCAAGGAATCAAAATTCATCCTCAAGTAAGAAAAAAATAAGCTTTCTTTCTCCAGTTCTATCCAAGCGTTTTGAAGTATATCATCCATTCTAAATTCCTTCCATCCAAGTGGAATCTCCTAGTTTAATGGCAATTTCTTCTAAAAGTTTATCGTAAAAGGCTTTTTTTAATCCTTTATTTTTTTCTACCATTTCGTTTAGAAATCTTAATACAGAGAACATAGCATCTTTAGGTACGAACTCGCTTATGTTCTTTATATTTTCTGCGATTGTTTTTTGATTTCCATCAGATAATAATTGTTCTATCTCTTCCTCTTTTAACGATTCAAAATAATTATTTATTCTTAAAATCAGACTTACCTTTTCTTCGTTGGTCAATTTCTCGATTCTTTCAAGATTTTTGCCTTCTATTAGTAAATCTTTGGGATTAGGTAGTTCAACTTTATTCTCTAAATGAGACAAAAATGTCCTGGCTGCTTCCGATCCAACTATTGAGGCAGCAATGACGTACCCATATTTTTTCAGATCATCTTCAGATAAATTAGACAAAACATTGGATAATTTATACCAACTCCTGGGGCTGGGCCTTAAATTGAGTCTCATAGATACTATATTATCGGAAGAAAGATATTCAGGATATTCTTTGATAAAAGAAATAACTTCTCTTTTTACATGTTCTTGTGAAGCCCAGTTTACCCAATCATCAACATCTGGAGACAATTCTAAATGAAAGAATCTTGACATGAAGGCAGGATCAGTTATCAAATCTACTTGATCGTACTCTTCATCAGGAGGGTTAGCGGCTCCCATGATCCATGCTCCAGTCGGTAGTACATGGTTATGTATTCTTCTGTCTATCAATAACTGCATGATCGCATTTCTTATAGATCTGTGTGCCCTGTTAATTTCGTCGATCATTATTATTACTTCATCTTTATTTGGCCACCAGTCAGGTTTTAAAAAAACCGTTTTTTCTGAGTCTCTCGAAGGTAGCCCAATTAGATCCCCTGGTTCCATCTGAGAGATGATCAATATGATTAATTCTCTTCCCGTCTCTTCTGCTATCTCCTTAGCAATATCCGTTTTACCTACACCAAAATGTCCCCATAAGAGAGGTATTTCTCCTGAATCCATAATTTTTTCTGATAGGTATTTTACCGTGGATGGTTTCAATTGTTATATTCTCCTTTCGTTGATACTGATTTAGATTTATGGTTTTTCTTTTTGGGGTATTGAGTACGATGAATCAGTTTTTATTATTAGAGGATAAACTTGATTATTTGAATCTTTTACCTGCCCTGTACCTAAAATTTCCCCTGCTGGTAATATTTCAAAAGAATATATTAATTCTTGATCGTTATTGCCATAAATTTTCTGTTCAATTAATACCCCGTTGGGATTTATAATTCTCAAAAACAGATCGTAATCTGGCCAATTATCAACGCAAACTCCCAACAAATAAATTTGATCATTATAAAATTTTACTTCTTCAAGCCTCGAAAGAGATTTTATCGATAATGTTTCAAAGTATTCAACTTCGAGAGTATCTTTTTGTTCAAGCTCTTTTGATATCTTCATTATAAAACCTTTCCACTCTTTTTCGTTTAGAGTGGTAATGTATCCACCTATGTATATATTCCCTTCATTATCTTGGACTATGCTATTTGGATTTTCGTGGAAGGTAGTATATCCATATTCATCTGAAAAAAGTAAAGTTCCTTCTCTACTATATAATAATATTAATAAATCGTTTTGTTTTTGTGGGTTAGAATTAGACGTACCTACCGTTATAATTCTATTATTATCGATTACTAAATCAACAATTTTTTCTTCTCTATCTCTTCCATACATGTTTTCCCAAATTTTCTTTCCCGAAAGGTTTACTTCAGAGATGTACGCTTGACTATTAGTATTTTCTATTACCCATCCTCCAACGACATAACTTCCTGATGTGTTTTTTATTGTGTTTAATGCTCCCTGATAATTTATAACGAGAGACCAGTTTGTTTCTCCGGTCTTTGAGATGTTTAAAATATAAGGCTTACCGTTTTTTTGTCCCACGAAAGTGAAAGTATTGTTGAAAAAAACAAAATCGTTTATATGTACTTGGCCGCTTTCTATAAATATTTCTTTTTTTATACTGCCCGCTTCGTCCAAGAAGTATAAAAAGTATTGGTTTCCTTTAACTGCTAGAGAAACATATTCATTATTACTTATTTGACTTATTTTTGTTAAATATGTCCCCTTTTCATCAATCTTTTTGAAGAAAGATTGACTATTGGTCGATCTAACTTCTTGCGTATCTGAAAGATACTGTATTAATGGCTCCTTTTGGTTAACATAGGTACTACTTAAAAAATCAACAGTATCGCTGATTTTCGAATTAGAAAGGTATATTCCAGAAACGAAAAAAAAGATAGAGAGAGTGATTATTACAAAAATCAATATTTTCTTTAACATAGGATGTCACCACTTTCTTGCAAACAAATCATTTTTTGTATTTAATACCGTAAGAATTAGGGTTTTGCCAGTTAAAAGACACCTCTAATTTTACGTTTAACTGTTTTTCCAGTTCTTCAGTTAAAGATGGGGTTAAATAACCTGAAAGATTATGAAATGCATTTATTTCTATTACTTTTATTCTGTCTTTTTTTATTTCCTTGATCGAAGATAATAATTCTTTTATCAATCTTCCGTGTACTAGAGAGGGGGCTATGATTTTACCTGTTCCATGACATAATGGACATTGGGAATACACGTTGGTATCCAAAGGTTGTGTAGTTCTTTTTCTAATAATTTCTAAAAGCCCCATGTTTGTGAATCCTAGTATGGTAACTTTTGATTTATCTTTTTTTGATTCTTCTTTAAGAATATTGATAATCGTCTTTTTATGTGAAGAGTCTTTCATATCAATAAAATCTACAACGATCATTCCTCCAATATTTCTTAATTTCAATTGTCGGGCTATTTCTTTGGCCGCTTCCATGTTTGTAATAAACGAAGTTTCCTCAATATTCTTTCCTTCCAAATTTCCAGCAGAATCTACATCAATGGCGGTTAAAGCTTCTGCTCTATCTATAGTAATGGTACCTCCACCTGACAGTTCGATCTTCTTTGTAAAGATCTCTTCCATTTGATGGTATATATTATGGATCTGAAAAACATCTCCTCTTACAAACTCAACTTTGGGTTTTAGTTCAAAACCTTTCAAACTTTTTTTTATTTTTCTAAAAATTTGTCTGTCATCTGTGATTATTTTTTTTGTTTTTGAATCCAATCGTTCCCTTAATATGTACTCTAGAAAATCACTTTCTTCGTATAAAACTCCAGGATTTTTTTGAGATTGAAATCTTTGTAAAATACTGTTATATATTTTTCGCATTTCGCTTAATTCTGCTTCTACTTCTTTTTCATCGATTCCTTCAGAATTCGTTCTAAATATGATAGATTCGTTATCCCTTAGAATCTCTTTTGCTATTTGCCTCAATCTTATTCTTTCTTTTTCTTGGAGAATTTTTCTAGATATCCCAATACCTTCATTAGAATTTGGGATGTATACTAAATATTTACCAGGCAAACTTGTTTGCATAGAAAGTTGAGGCCCCTTTCTTGTTCCTCCATCTTTTCTTACCTGGACTAGAATTTTGTCTCCAACGTTATAATGATTAGGATCATCAAGAACATCTCTGTATCTGAGAAAACCATTCTTTCCTAATCCAATATTTACAAAAAAAGCCTCCAAACTCGGAACCCTATTTTCAATTATACCCAAAAAGATTTTTCCAATATTTCTATCGGTTTCAAAATCTTCAAAAAAAATTTCACTTAATTTATCTTCTTCCAATATTGCTATTCTGATTTCTTCCAGAGCTTTACTAACTAGCATTGTCTTTTCTTCTTCCATTGCTTTATTTCATTCCTCCAACTTTGTTCTAAATTATCTTTTTGTTAAATTTATTCATCGCTTCGTTTATTCTGCCTTCTAAAATCAAATCTATCGATGTAGTAACATAGTCAAGTACTTTGTCCAATATAATCCATTCTTCTTGTGTAAAAGGGCTTAAAACGTAGTTTGCCAAATTTCCGGATCCATGCTCGTATCCATTGTTGATACCTATTCTTATCCTGGGAAAATCGGTACTTTTTAAAATACCTATTATTGATTTTAATCCATTATGTCCCCCGTCAGAACCGCTTTTCCTTATACGTATTTCGCCCAAGTTTAACCAAATATCATCGTAAATTATTAATAAACTTTCCTCTATTTTACCAAATTTTTTAAAAACGTATGGTAACACTTCTCCACTGGCATTCATATAAGTTAACGGTTTGATGAAAATATCGTTTTCTATAGCAAAGCCTTCAAAATTCTTACCGGATATTTTTTTAATATTCGATATATTTTTTTTGTTTTCTTCATATTTATCTAAAGCTAAAAAACCCACGTTATGTTTTGTAAAAACATAACGCGGGCCAGGATTTCCTAAACCTATTACCAAATTTCTCACTTTTTATTCTTCCTTCATATCTTGTGCTGATTTTTCTTGGATTACTTCAGGTTCGGTTATTTCTTCTTCTTGCGTTTCTTCAGTCACTTCTGCAGCTTTCGGTTCAACTACACTAATGACAAGTTCTTCGTCTTCAAGAAGTGATTCTGCACTTTTTGGAAGAAGATTTTTAATATCTGAAACGGATAAAGATTCACCTAGTTTTAACGCAGAGATATCCACCTTTATTGAATCAACGATATCTGAGGGGAGAATAGCTACAGGTATTTCATGAACGTAGGTGTTTAAATACCCGCCTTGCGTAACTCCAAGAGGTTCTCCTTCAAATTCTAAAGGTATTCTCAAATGCATTTTTCTTCCTTCTTCTGGAACATAAAAATCTACATGAATAGGCTGGTCAGATACTTTATAGGTGTAACTGAAATAAGGGTCCCCCCGATATCTAATGGTTTATCAGAAGACCAAAGCAGTTATTCAATTGTCAGAGAACCTCAAAAATGTATCGTTTGTAACCGATGCGTCAGAAAATGCTCA
>NZ_JAIP01000016.1:0-317 GCF_002924605.1 Petrotoga sp. SL27
ATAACGGGTGGTTCCAGTACTACACTCCAAACATATTCCATGTTATATAAAAAATCAGCATTGGCTATTTTAGCTTCTGGTTTAGGTTTAGGACGATCAACTATAAATCCTGCTTGAACTCCACCGGGAAGTTGCCTCAGCACTTTTACTCTTCTGGCTGAAATGTTGACAAGAATTTGTCTATATAATCTCAAGACTAAGCTTTTTAGATCAGAGTTGTTCTTGACTAAGGATATTTGCTTATGAATCCTCGTTCTTGAATTATGACTGAAAGGATCCGCTTTTTTCATAAATCTGTGTTTTGAACGCCATAGGTT
>NZ_JAIP01000016.1:327-446 GCF_002924605.1 Petrotoga sp. SL27
GATTGGGTGCTTCAACCACACCAAAAGGTGAAAAAAGGGACGTTTCTGGCGGTTTTGCACCACCTCTTACAACCCCAGAAGAAGTTTCAGAAGTCTTACAAGGAGATACAATTGAGGTA
>NZ_JAIP01000016.1:456-42990 GCF_002924605.1 Petrotoga sp. SL27
ATTGGGTGCTTCAACCACACCAAAAGGTGAAAAAAGGGACGTTTCTGGCGGTTTTGCACCACCTCTTACAACCCCAGAAGAAGTTTCAGAAGTCTTACAAGGAGATACAATTGAGGTAGATATTGGTTATGGACTGATTCCTTTAGCTGATCCAAATCAAGGTGGAGACCTATTAGATAGGATAACCGTTGTTCGAAAACAATTAGCCTATGAATTGGGTATAGTTATCTCTCCCATTAGAATAAGGGACAGCGTTCTATTAAGTTCGAACGAATACGTCATTAAATTAAGAGGTGTTGAAGTTGGGAGATTTGAATTGATCCCCGATAGACTTCTTGCTATAAACTCAGGTATGGCTTCTGAAGAATTACCCGGTATAAAAACAAAAGAACCTGCCTTTGGTTTGGGAGCCTTCTGGATAGACGAGAGTTTAAAAGAGGAAGCTATAGAAAAAGGCTACACAACTGTTGATGCACCCAGTGTTTTTGCCACTCATCTTTCTGAAACCATTAAAAAATATGCTCACGAAATTATTGGTACCAAGGAAATAGAAATATTGATAGATGGATTGAGAGTTAATTATGCCAACATTGTAGATACCCTTATTCCAACAATGCTAAAAATGCATGAACTAAAAAAAGTTTTAAGTGAACTATTATATGAAAGAATTTCAATAAGGAATCTCCCCTTAATTTTTGAAAGTTTGGTAGAGGCAGTAGATAAATATGGGAACAATATTGAGAACTTAGTAGAGTATGTTAGAAGATCTTTAGGTAGGCAAATAGCGGAAAATTTAAAGTCAGACGATGGAGAACTACATGTTACCGCATTGGATCCATCTATAGAGAAAAAATTATCTGAATCGATTAGGGAAGCCGATTCGGGAAGGGTTATAATACTCGAACCAGAATATTCAAATATTTTGGTACAAAAAATATCAAAATCTCTAGAAAATATGATGATGAAAGGGTTTAATCCTTTATTAATCTGTTCTAAAAACATAAGATATCCGTTTGCCAGATTTATATTAAAATTTATTCAAAACATTAGTATTATTGCTTACGAAGAGATACCTTCGGATACTTCTCTCAACGTGAACGAAATAGTGAAAATAGAAGGTGAGAGATCCAATGCAAATTAAAAAACTTACAGTAAAAACAATTTCTGAAGCAATGGAAAAGATAAGAAGAGAATTTGGTGAAGATGCCTATATTTTAGAAACAAAAAAAATTAAAAAAGGGGGTTTTTTTGGAATCGGTGGAGAAAAACACATTGAAGTAACCGTTTTGAGCGAAGAAAATAAAAATTATCAATACAATACTCAAAAATCAAAAAAATACCCAAAGGAAGTTGATAATACCTATTCGTTAAACGATCTGATAAAAAGGAATACACCCGACGTTTATAGAAAAAAAGAAAAAGAACAAAATATATCAAAACCATCGTATTTAAACATCGAAAAAGAACCCAGTGACAAACGTTCGAAAGATGATTTAACAGAGTTTATAAAAACAAGTAGGGAAATATCCTCTAAGATAGACAAAAGTGCAGAAGCGTTTTACCATCGATACAATGAAAAGGAATCTTCTGAAGGTAACATAAAAGATCGTTTGAAATTAGAAGAGTTGATGAATATGGTTAAACAGTTGAATAAAAAAATGGAAGCAAACAATTTCTACCTTCAAGATATAAAAGATAAGTTATACGAAAAATCGTATTCAAGGACTTTCATTGAATCCTTTTTAAATCAATTGAACGATTTGAAGGTCGAAGAAAATTGGAAAAATCAAGAAATTATAAGGACAAGATTTGAAAAAAAGCTTCATCAAAGCTTAGAAATTTTAAATTTTGGTGATATAAAAGGTAAAGTTATGTTTATAGGTCCCACAGGTGTAGGAAAAACAACAACTTTGGCCAAAATAGCAGCCAACTTGAAAAAAATGAATAAAAAAATCGCTTTAATTACAATTGACACTTACAGAATAGCTGCAACAGATCAGTTAAAAACTTATGCAGATATTCTAGGTGTTTCGCTTCATATTTGTTATACCCCCTCTGACCTCAAAATTGCTTTGGAATCACTTCTGAATTTTGATGTAATTCTAATAGACACTGCAGGGAGAAGCCATAAGAACGATTTACAGATGGGAGAACTCAAAGTGTTCAAAGATGTAGTTGAACCTGATTACAATACAATGTTAATATCTTCCAATACCAATTGTGAAGATATGATGCATATTTATGATAATTTTTCTTTTCTAAAACCCAACGCGTTAATTTTTACAAAGATAGATGAAACCTCATCATTTGGGCAATTATTTTCTTTCTTAGAATATTCTAGAGTACCTTTGTTGGGGATAACAAACGGTCAAAGAGTTCCTGAAGATTTGAAGTTTCCTTCTAAAGAATGGCTGACCCATGCAGCAGTGGAGGAGGTATTTAAATGAACCGTATATATCAAGATCAAGCAGCTGGTTTAAGGGAAGAGTATTTAAGCTCACAAACAAAGATTATAACAGTCGTAAGCGGAAAAGGTGGAGTCGGAAAGTCGGTATTATCAGTGAATATCGCTGCTGATTTGGCCGCACATGGGAAAAGAATACTTTTATTTGATTCGGATGCAGGCTTTGCAAACGCTTCTATTTTGATGGGAAACACTGTGAAAAATACGTTGAGTGAGTATATGAGGGGGAATGTCACCTTCAATGAGTGCGTTCAAGATACAGAGTATGGTGTTAAGATAATAAGCAGCGGTTTTGATTTTACAGATTGGAAGATCTTTCAAAATAATTTTAATGACTCGATAATGGATGAATTTTTAAATTTGTTGAAAGACATCGATTTTTTTATAATAGATGTAGGTGCAGGTTATTCTGAAAAACTCAATAATTTTTATCTAAATTCGGATACGATATTTCTAATAACCGTCCCAGAACCGACAGCGGTAGTTAACGCCTACAGCTTGCTGAAAGCTTTATCGGTTTTGAATGTAAATGGGGAAATAGAGATAATTCTTAACATGATTAAAAATAAAAACGAAATAGAGATGGTTAAATCTGTCTTAAATAGAACCACAAAGAGGTTTTTAAACAGAGAAATAAATAACTTTCATGAAATTTCCTACGATGAAAACGTTCATGTGAGTGTAAAGAGACAGATACCTTTAATTTCATTGAAAGAAAACAGTAAATTTTCGAAAGATATAAAAAAGATAACCTCCGATATACTGAATATCAAAACCTCTTCCCATACCAATTTCACACAGAGATTGAAAGAAATGTTTGGGAAAGGCCATTGAACTGCGAGGCGAAGTGGCGCTATAGATAGTATTAAGAAAAGGAGTTTAAGATGTCTGATTTTGTAGAAAAAGTAAGTTCAAAGAATGTTTTATACACTAATATGCCTTTGGATTTAGAAATTCAAGAAAAAGGAATTCAAGGGATTTATAAAAGTATCTTATACGAATATGACCTCAACACTAATCTAGCTAAAATTGGAATGCCTATTTTTAAAGGTGCTTATCTGAAAATTTTTCGAGGTACAAATCTAAAAGTAAGAGCATACTCTTCAAGGGCAGTTTATTTATTCAAAAGCAAAGTTTACGGTAGTGGAAAAGAAGCGAATATAAGGTACCTTATGATAAATATTCCTGAAACAATCGTTAGGGTACAAAGAAGGCAACACGCTAGAATTCCTGTTTCTGAAGAGGGCACCTTTTATCTCAAAGAGGAACAAGAAAATAGTAAAAACCAGGAGAACGTTCAACCCACCCAATACAGGTTTATAACTAAAGATTTTAGTGCTGGAGGATTGGCTATTGTTACCTCTAAAGAGTTGAAAGTCGGGCAAAGAATAATATTAAAGCTATCTTTAAAAAATGAGATCAGACTCGAAGACATGGAATCACAGGTTGTTAGGTTAATTGATAAAACTACAGGTGGAGAATACATTTATGGAATTAAGTTTTTAAACTTAACGAGAGATAAAGAAGAAGAGCTGGTAAGGTTCGTTTTCAAATTAGAGCGAGAGACATATAAAAAGATTTGAATGTAATCTTTGACGGTTTTCGATTAAAAAGGGGGAAGTTTAATGTCAATCTATGATGAGATCAACGAACAAAAATTGGATGCATTGAAGGAATTAGGAAACATAGGTGCAGGTAATGCAGCGACAGCTATTTCAACGATGTTGAACAAAAAAATTGATATCACGGTTCCATCCGCTGAAATTATACCTATTTCAGAATTATGGGAGGAGTTTAGTGATCCTGAAGGCATAACAGCTGGCGCTATGGTAGAAATTGGTGGAGAACTCCACGGGGCAATTTTGTTTCTGCTTGGAACCCAAGAAACGAAAAAAATCTTAGAATTGCTAATGCTCCCCCGACCTGAAGACTTAACCCAAATTGATGAAATGACATCTTCAGCCATTGGAGAAGTTGGAAATATTATGTGTAGCTCTTATATATCTGCCATTTCAAATTTCACAGGTTTGAACATACATTCCTTGCCCCCAAAAATTACTGTGGATATGTTGACAGCCATAGTTTCTGAATCTTCTCTTATGGTTACTGAAGGTAGCGATTTTGTAATTCTAATTAGAACAGATATAAATATTGAAGATTATGAAGGAAACGTAAAAGGCTTCTTAATATATTTATCAGACGAACAAAATATAATAAAATTATTAAAAACCTTAGGAATGGGGACGAATAATGACTGAGAGCAAGAAAAAAATAATAGGAATTGGAGAATACATAGTAGATAAAAATCCAGCTATTTTGGTCACATTAGGATTAGGTTCTTGTGTGGCTGTTTGTCTGCGGGATAAGAAAAACCTCATTGGAGGGCTAGTCCACATCATGCTTCCAGAAAGCAGAAACAGCAAAAAGGATGAAAAAATTGGTAAATACGCAGATACTGGTATAAAAGCGATAATAGATGGAATTGTTGATTTAGGTGGAAACGTTAAATATCTGGAAGCTAAGATAGCAGGAGGAGCAGCGATGTTCAAAAATTCAAATAATTCTTTGAATGTCGGAGCAAAGAATGTCGACGCAATCAAAAAAATTTTAAAAGAAAACAGCATAAAAATAATCGCTGAAGATACAGGAGGGAACAGAGCTAGGAGTGTTGAATTTAACATTGCAAATGGGGATCTAAAGGTTAAGAAGGTTGGCGGAGGAGAGAAGGTAGAAATCACTGTAATTTAAGGTGGCTCATGAATGAAATACAAAATTAATGAAGAACAGTTGGTAATGGAATTTTTGCCTAAAATAAAGATTATAGCTTTAAATTTAAAAACTACTTTACCTAAAAATATAGAGTTGGAGGATTTGATTCAGGAGGGGATTATAGGATTACTTCAATCATATAAGAGATACAACCCGGAGAAAGGCACTTCTTTTTACACCTACGCTCTAAAAAGAATCAAAGGTTCGATGTATGATTATCTGCGCAGAATAGATTGGCTTCCAAAAGAAATAAGAAGTTTAGTAAAAAAGTACGAAGATTTGATTTACGAATGTAAAGATAATGAGTACATAGACGATAATTCAGTGGCAGAAAAACTTCACATTGAAAAAAATGATGTAGACAAGATAAAGTTCTCCTTGAGTAAAAGGCAGATTCTTCAGTTGGATGAATACTTTTTAAGCAATGAAGAAGAGAACTGGTTTGAAGATATACAAGAAGAAAACGACCCTGAAATACTGGCTTATAAAGATATGTTGCATGATAAATTAACACAAAGTATCGAGAAATTGGAAGAAAGAGAAAAACTTATTCTTTCTCTATACTATAACGAAGGCTTGACCTTTAAGGAGATAGGAAGTGTTTTAGAAATAAGTGAATCACGGGTTTCTCAGTTACACTCTGTAATATTGGTTAAATTAAAAAAGATGATTCAGGGAAGTGAATAAAAATGGCTTCACTTCACGAGTTACAAATATTGGTAACCAAATCTATAGATGTAGCCAACAATGTGCAGGCAATATCTCATTCTTACGATGCAGCCAAAAATATGTTGTTAGTTAAACAAGCGAGTGAATATTCTCAAAACCTACAAAAAAGGATAAAAAGTAAAGACCAAGTTGAAAAGGAAAATGTGGATAATAAATCATCTTCTGGGGTTCCCCCTCAGAGGAATATAAACAATGAAAAAAAAGATACCGTAAAGAAGTATGTAGTGGATGAGTACAGAGGTAAACTTTTGGATTTAAGATTATAGGTATTTTATAATTGGGATGGGTTGCAGGTCAAAGTCTTACTAAATCCCATCCTTATGGGCGAGCAGCGGGGCAAAGGGGCGCTAATAAATACTAAGATACCTTAAAAGAAGGTAGGGAAGGAGAAATAAAAATATATGTTAGGTTATTTTTCAATATATAAATCAGATGATGAACTCTATTCTGGTGGATTATTGATTCTCAATGAAAATGGAATACCCGTTTCGTTTAAATACACCGAACCAATAAAACCTTCCAAAATTCAAAAAATAATTTATGGATCAAACCTAAAAAATTATTTAGCCTTTCAAATACTAAGTAATGATGAATTATACTCCCCTCACGATGTGGACTTAATACTAACTGACGACAGTGATCTAATAAATTATATCGATATTGGCAAGATAATAATGTACATAATGGAAGTAAGCAGTGATAAAGGCTTTGAGGTTAAAGAAAAAGAAGGTATAATTCCTATAAACCAAAATACGAGCTTAAGATTTTATTCTTCGAAACTGTTGGATTCCCTTACATTGAAGAAACTAAAATCTTATATAGAAATTTTTGATATCTTTGAACCATTTACTCGATTAAAAGAGGCTTTGGTGTATATATGTACTTCAAAAGAAAAATAACTATCAATCAAGCTAGCCTTTCTTTGGATACCCGTATAAATTCAATACCTTTCCAGAACATAAAGTACCACCTTCTACCCTCAAAAACTCAAAACTCAAAAATAAAGACGGTTGATATCAACAATTTGGTAAAGATAAAAGAACTCCCTTGGACAGGGGAGGAAATTACCTTTGTTGAAGAAATAGATCATCTTTTACCAAAAAAAATAATTAATTTTGATTTTATTAAGATTAGTATAATTAAAAATTCTTCTTTATCTGGTATAAATATAAAGGATAGTGAAATGAAGATAGGAGTTAGTTTAATAAATGTGCCAATGCCAACTAATACAACCCTAAATACGACAAAAATGATAGAATTTAATATTAAAGAAAGTGTGCCTCAAAAAATAGTAGTTAAACCAATTAGAAAAGTTTTAAAAAGACCTGTTTCGAAGGAATACATCCTACAGTTGGCACAGGAGATTGTATCATCAAAAAAATTGCAAAAGATAAAGCTATCTTTCTTAGGCTTTTATGTTAAAGTCCCTATAGCAGAAGAGATAAATTACTATTGGAAAGGTGAAAAATTGATATGTTTTCTTAAAAATAATAAAACAGATATTACCGATTATCTCGATTGTGCCGTTTTTTTTGATTCTGAAAACAATAAAAAGTATTTGAAGTTTATCAGGAGGTAACGTTGAATTGATTAGAAAAGAGCTTGTAAATTTTCTAAACTCGCTAAAAAAAGTCAACAAACAGAAAATTTTAGTGCTTCCAGATGGATATCTTTACGATATCGATGAGGAGGGAGAGGTTTTCATTTATCCGGACTTTGATATATTTCCATTTGAAAATTTGGATATCTCTCCAAACATAAAGGCAAATAGGATGAAAACGTTATATGCTTTATTAACGAAAAAGAACGCGACTGTTTTAACTACCTTCTCGTCTTTAATAAAGTACACCTTACCCAAAAAAGAATTCGCAATCAAAAAAATCAAAGTTGGAGATACATTCGATCTTGAATATAATGTTCCTTATCATTTAGGATACAACCTTACTGAAGAAGTAACTAGTCCTGGAGAATATTCTAAAAGAGGTTTTGTAAGAGATTTTTTCGTTCCAATTTACGAACAACCTGTGAGAATAGAATTATGGGATGAAGTAATAGATAGAATATCTTTTTTTGATATTTATTCACAAAGATCGATTGAAAATTTAAAAGAAATAGAGATAATTCCTGGTTCTGAAATTATGAAATTTGACCACAACTTAGAAATTTATGAGGAGAGGTTAAAAAAATATACCATTGAAACAAATGAGGAAGAGCCCCTAACTCTTGATCAATTCAACACTCTCCCGGGAATCTTTTACAAAGATAAAAATACAATATTAAGTTATCTAAATGAAGACAGAGATATTTATTTAATAAACAAAGAAGAAATTATAAACTCTTACAGAGAAAAAGTAAAAGAAAACTATGAAATGTGTGACAATGAACTAAAACGAAAAATATATAAAATGTTTTCAGGACATAACCTTGAAATTTTGAACAAAATAAAATACGAAGAAGTTAAACTAACCCTTGAAAAGATTTACTTTATAAAACCCAAGAAAGAAGATAAAAGGTTGGAATATATACCCCTTCTTGATTGGGAAGATCTAAATGAAGGGGACTTGGTGGTACACGAAGATTACGGAATAGGAATATATCATGGCGTTAACAAAATTGAAACCCCTTTGGGTTTAAGAGAGTTTGTGACATTAGAATATTCTGATAATTCAAAGGTCTATGTTCCCGTAGGTAGGTTGGACAAACTATCCAAGTACATTGGAGATCCCGAAACAGTTAAAATATCTTCTTTGAACAGCAAAAGCTGGAAAAATACGAAACAAAAGGTAAAAGAAGAAATTAAACTAAAGATCAGAGAACTCCAAAAAATCTATGCCTTAAGAGAAAATCAACGAGGGATACAACTATTCGGGGATCCTGAATTGGAAGAAAAATTCAAGGAAACCTTTCCTTACGTTGAGACACCTGACCAAGAAAAGAGTATCAACGAGATTATGAGAGATCTCGAAAGTGAAAGACCAATGGATAGATTGTTGTCAGGTGATTCAGGATTTGGTAAAACCGAAGTTGCTATGAGAGCGTCTTTCAGAACGGTTGTTTCAAACTATCAAGTGCTACTATTAGCTCCAACAACTATACTTGCTAAACAACATTACGAAAATTTCAAACAAAGAATGGACCCTTTTGGAATTAAGATAGCTTTAGTTACTCGTCATAAAACACAAAAAGAAAAGAAAGATCTTTTTGAAAGCATAAAAAAGGGTCAAACAGATATAGTAATAGGAACGCATGCCTTATTATCAGATTTACTACAAGTTAAAAAATTGGGGTTAGTTATAGTCGACGAAGAACAAAGATTTGGGGTACTTCAAAAAGAGAAATTCAAAAAGTTAAGCGAAGGTGTAAACTTCCTTATGATGAGTGCCACTCCCATACCTAGAACCTTATACATGTCTATCAGCGGATTAAGAGACATATCCACGATATCGACCCCGCCCGTGGGTAGGTTACCCATTCAAACATTTGTAGGGAAATATTCAGATAAGTTAATACGTACGGCTATTTTGAGAGAGAAATCTAGGGGCGGACAAACGATCTATATTCACAATAGAGTACAAGAATTGAACGAACTGTACGAAAAACTACAAAGCCTCGTTCCAGAAGTTAAGATAACAATGGTACATGGTGGAACATCAAAAAAGGAGTTTATAAACTCTATAAACAATTTGTACGATGGAAATATCGATCTACTTTTATCAACAACAATAATAGAAAATGGGATAGATATACCTAACGTTAACACCCTTATCCTAGACGATCCAGAAAGATACGGGATCTCTCAGTTATATCAAATTAAAGGAAGAGTCGGAAGATCTAACAGAAGAGCTTTCGTCTACTTTCTTTTTAAAAAAGAAGTCACCCCTCAAACTAAAAAAAGGCTGGAAGCGATCAAAAAGTACAATGAACCAGGAAGTGGATTAAAGCTTGCTTTAAGAGATTTAGAAATTCGTGGATACGGGGATATATTGGGAATAGAGCAAAAAGGTCATATTAACGCGATAGGGTACCATCTATACCATGAGATGTTGAATAAAATTTTGTTTGAATATGGAATTAAAAAGGAAGAAGAAATTCAAAAACCTCAAACCTATACAGAAATAAAAGGTATAAAAGGTTCCCTAGTTATTCCAGAATCATATATTCCTAATTCTATTGAAAGAATGCGAATATATAGAAGTATATCTGTAGCTAAAACAGTTGATGATGTTGAGGATATAAAATCTGAAATACGTGACAAATACGGTAAACTTCCACAAGAGGTAGAAAGATTATTTCAATACGCTTTTATAAAAGTAAAAGCCAATATGGAAGGTATTAAAGAGATAGAAATAGGAGATACATATATATCTTTTAAATTCGAAAATGATGTAAATCCTGTCATTGAAAAATACGACAAATATTCAAGAAAGATTACCTTTTATCCAGAAACGAAAGAACTCATAAGTTATGGGCCCAAAGACCATATGAAATATATGGAAAAGGTTTTTTCCTAAGAGGTGAAGAAGGTGTTGAATGATACAATAGTTGCCATTTCATCCCCAATTGGTACAGGAGCTATAGCGGTGGTAAGAATTTCAGGCAATCACGTTAAAAACATAATAGGCCAAGCATTAAAAAGAAAAAGATATACCCCTAAGAAAATGTACTATGGTTGGCTTTATAATAAAGAAGGAGAAAAAGTGGACGAAATTACCTGGGTTTACCATTCACAACCTCACTCTTACACAGGAGAGGATATGCTTGAAATATTTTGTCATGGTGGTAAACTTATCACTTATGCCGTTTTGAATACAATTATAAAATATGGTGTAAGGCAAGCTCTACCTGGGGAATTTACAAAACGAGCTGTTTTAAACGGTAAGATGGATCTCATAAAAGCAGAAGCTGTAAACAATGTAATTACTTCGGAGACCGAAATATCTTTAAAAGCGTCTTTTAATCAACTTAAAAATCCCCTTTCTGAAAAGATCAATGAGATAAAAAACAGTTTGCTAAGTATCTCTGCCCAGATCGAGGTAGAAATGGATTATCCTGATGATATAGAATTTGAAGATCACAATATGAAGAACAAATTAGATGATATTGTGAATCGTATGGATCAAATACTAAAGGGTGCTGACAACGGTATTATAGCTGTTGAGGGTGTCAGAACGGTTATAGTAGGAAAACCGAACTCTGGTAAAAGCACCTTGTTGAACGCCCTTCTGAGAAAAGATAGAGCGATTGTAACTGATATTCCAGGAACAACAAGGGACACCATTGAAGAAAATCTGAACATAAACGGTATATACATAAAACTCATAGACACAGCAGGAATACGAAACACAGAAGACACGTTGGAAAGGGTTGGAATAGAAAGGACCATAAATTCCATAAAGAATTCTCATCTAATCTTGTTTGTTTTGGATGGCACAACGCCTTTTACACAAGAAGACGAACTAATTTATAATAAACTAAATGAATTGGGAAATAAAACTGTTATAATTGTATTGAATAAATCGGATTCTCCTAATTTTAAAGAGAGTAATTATCTCCCATTGAAACAAAAAAATCCCAATGATTTTGTTATAATTTCTGCAAAGAACGGAGATATTAAAAATTTGGAAGATAAGATATATGAAAAGTTTTTTGAGAAGGTCAATATTGAAGAACCAACTCTAACTAACCAAAGGCAAAAGATAACCTTAGAATCATCTAAAGAGTTTGTTTTAAACGCTATTAATTCGTTTGAGAAAGGTTTTTCTAACGATGTAATTATGTACGACGTAAGAAAAGCACTTGAAAAAATCTACGAACTCTCTGGGGAAAATTATACTGAAGAATTACTAGATAAAATCTTTTCCACATTTTGCGTTGGAAAGTAGGAGGTAAAATAAATGTATCGGTCAGTTTCTATTTTCTTTGGGCTAATTCCCTTAATGCAATTTTTCATAAAAGGATGGTACTTTTTTGGAATATCTTCTATAGGCTTAATTTTTTCGTATTTTATTCTTAAAAAGAGGGGAGCCAAACCATTCATCACAGAAGGTGCGCTCTTATTAATCTCCCAGCTTTTTATGAATATAATTGGGCTATCAAATATACCGATGTTTTTATATATCTCTTTGGCAGCGGTTTTAATTTTTGTTGCCTCGAGAGATGAAAAGATAGTTGACGATTTGAAAGATTATATAAAAGAAACTGGCCATTCCAAAGAAGATTGGGATTTTGAAATATGTTTTTTTGGAATGGGGCAGATTAGAAACATCGATCAATTAACAAATTTATCTACCGCGGCATTTGGTTTTTCAAACAAAGGCATAGCTTTCAACACTAAGTTGGGAAGTGGGTATTACACAAGGTTTATTGATTATAATGAAATAGATGATTTCGGCATGTTCAAATTACAAAAGAAACAAGAGTTGTACTATCCCAAAATAAGAGATATGTTCATCTGGCCAAGTAATATGAGCACTATGCATAAACCGTATATAAACACCTACGGTTTATACCTTTTAGTGGGGGATGAGTCCTTGACTTTTTACGAATCACCGAACATCATACTTAAAATATCCCAGCATTTGGAAGAAGTGAGGAGATAACAGATGAAAATTTTAAAGATGTCATGGTATGAGATAAAGAAAGTGTTAAGAAATAGAGGAGTATTAATCTTAAGTGTTATAATACCTGTTATTTTAGCTTATTTTGGTTCTTCATTCTATCCTGCGAATATAACGCAAGATTTTCTATTAGCTTTATACAACGAAGATAACAGCCTTTTAGGGAATTTCAGTTTCATTTTGATAAAACAATTTTTGGATTTTGAGAGCACCATCGAAATTAAAAATGATGAACAATTAAATCAATTAATTAAAGAAGCAAATTATGATTCAATACTGATCATTCCAAAGGGTTTTACACAAGATCTGATCAATCGTAATCAAACGGTTTTGTATATCATACCAAATCCTCACAAAATTCAGAACAGTATGATGATCTATACTGGCTTTAAAGCTGTTTTTGATGAACTTGCAGGGATACCCGAAATAAAAGTTGGCTCCACTACCGAATTCTTACTTCAAGGAGGTATAGGGATCGACGAAACGAGACCCAAGCCGGAAATAAAAATGCTTATACCACGCGCCTCGGACGGTTCTTTGGTCGTTTCTCCCACTACAAATTTGGGAATTAATGATATGTTTGCTCCTATCGTAGCGATGGTTGTAATCCTTTTGTTATCTATGATAGGAATAGCCTCTTCCATTGGTCAAGCCAGAGAAGTTGGATTACTGGATCTATATATATCAAACGGATTAAAAACCTGGGAATTCATTTTATCAAAAATTATATCGTATATAGTAATAGGTTTCGTTGCTGGGATGTTCTCGTGGTCTATGTTCAGAATGCTTGGTGTTCAATCCCAAGCTAATCCCTGGAATTTGATCTTACTCGTTTTAATATCTGTATTTTCTTTCACCTCTTTTGGCTTGTTTTTATCTTCTTTTTTAAAAACGGCTCGAGCTACTTCTTTCCTTGTGACGGCAATGATAGGAGGAATGTTGGTATTTGGCGGGGTTTTGATCCCAATACCTACAGGAAGTATTCTTGAAAAGATAGCGAACCTATTTCCTGTTAAATACTCTTTAGATGGCTGGAGAAAAATAACGGTATTAGGGTACGGACTAAGTGATGTAAGTTTTGAAATTCTAATACTATTAGGTTCTGGGGTAATTTTCTTTCTGGCATCATTGATGCTAATTCAAGCTACGCAAGAAACATAAGGGGGTTAATTCTAATGGATCTTATAGCTTTTTTAACGGATTGGGGACTCTCTTCGTATTATGTCTCAGTGTGTAAATCCGTTATAAAAAAAATAAATAAAAATGCTGATATAATTGATATTACACATAGTGCTGGACATTTTAATATAAAGAAATATGCATCTCTAATTTTCAGGGCCTCTCGCGATTTTGAAGAAGGAACCGTTTTTTTGTGCGTTGTTGATCCAACCGTAGGTAGTCCTAGGAACCCGATCGCTTTGAAAACATCAAAGTACAACTATTATTTTGTTGGCCCAGATAACGGTCTATTTACTTTTGTGATCCAAGAATATGGAGTTGAAGAATCAGTTGAGTTATCCGACAAAAGATTTTTCTATAAAACTGATTATTCATCAACATTTCATGGGCGTGATATATTTGCACCCGTGGCCGCATACATTTCTAAAGGTATTACTATCGATCATTTTGGACCAAAAACAGAAAAATTAACAACTTTCGATATGCAAAAACCTGTCATTGAAGATAACAAAGTAATATGTGATTATTTATATTCAGATGATTTTGGGAACATTGAAACTAACTTATCTTCCAACTATCTTGAGAATTTAGATCTAAGCAAAAAAGTAACAGTAGAAATAAACGGGACAAAAAATGTAGCAAGAGTCGTTAAAAACTATGCTGAAGTAAAGAAAGGTGAATTATTGTTGCATGTTGATAGTTCAGGATTCTATGAAATTTCTGCCAATTAATCCAGTGCTGCTAATAAATTTAACCTCACCGATGATTTTGAAGGGAAGATAAAGATATATCTTGAATTATAAATCTATAAAAGATCCTATCGAAGTTACATACACTGTAGAAAGGTCTAAATTTATTGGAAATATATCGAAGGTCAATTCGATCGATGAAGCGCAAAAATTTATAAAAGAAGTTTCTCAAAGGTATAATAACGCCACACACAACTGTTGGGCTTATAAGGTACATGAAGAAGGAAGAGAAATCGGTAATTATTCGGATAATAACGAACCATCAGGCACGGCGGGTAAACCTATTTATGGTGTAATTGAAAAGTTTGGTCTATCAAACGTTGCGATAGTAGTTACGAGGTATTTTGGAGGAGTGAAATTAGGGATTCGCGGTTTAATAGATGCGTATTCTAAAACTGCTGAAGAAGTTGTTAAAGCCTCTAAAGTGGTTACCTATGAAAAGACGTTTATTTACGAGGCAAAATGTGACTACGGTAATTTTTCCTTCATACAAAACCTCATGCAAAAACAAAACAACTTCAAAATAATAGAACGAAAATTTTCAGACGAAGTTTATTTTATATTTGAAATATTAGAACATAACAAAGATATCGTTTTATCATTATTGAAAAACAAGGTGTACAGTTTAAATTTTGTTGGCAATTCGGAGGGAATTTTATGAACAACAATTTATACAGAAAATACAGACCTTTAGATTTTGATGAAATTTTAGGACAACCCCATGTGGTAAAATACTTCAAAAACGCTTTAAACAAGCAAGAGGTTTCTCATGCATATATTTTTTCGGGTCCACGTGGTACTGGAAAGACTACAACCGCTAGGATACTCGCCAAGGTATTAAATTGCATGGATCCCCAAGTATACAATCCATGCAACAAATGCGAGAACTGTGTTTCTATAAACAATAACAGTTTTTTGGATGTAATAGAAATGGATGCAGCTTCGAATAGAGGAATAGACGAAATCAGAAACATCAGGGATTCTTCCAATTATAGGCCTGTCTATGGAAAATACAAAGTATATATAATCGATGAATTTCATATGTTGACAAGAGAAGCCTTCAATGCCTTGCTAAAAACGCTGGAAGAACCACCTTCGCACGTTGTCTTTATTTTAGCGACCACCAATTTGGAAAAAGTTCCTGATACCATCATTTCTAGGTCTCAAATTATAAACTTCAAAAATTTAGGTCAGAATGAAATAGTAGAAGGGTTGAAAAATATAGCAAGCTCTGAAGGAATGGAATATGAGTTAGACGCCTTGCAGATCATAGCTAAAAGGGCAAAAGGTGGGATGAGAGATGCCATATCGATGTTGGAACAAGTAGAAAAATTTGGAGAGATGAAGATAACCCACCAAGATACCCTAGACATACTAGGTTTGTTCGACGAAAATTTTATTGTTCAGTTCATAGAAAATGTTTCCAATTCAAAAATAGATGAATTTTTGGTACAATCTGAAGATCTGTTCAACTTGGGAAAAGACCCAGAAATTCTTTTGGAACAATCCATAGAATATATTTTTGATTCACTAATTAACGAGAAAAGAAGTAACTTAATTCACTTAATGGGGATATTCAACAATATACTTAAAGATTTAAAATACAGTGAAAATAAAAGGTTGATTTTCGATGTGGAGATCTTAGATTTCATGCACAAATATTCAACTACCTCCGTGCCTTTGCTACACGAAAATGAAAAAACTCCAAATAGAAATCAAGTAACCACAGAATCCGTTATCAAAGAAACTCAACACCCAATTATGAAGAAAATTCTCGATTACTTCAGCGATCCCCACGAGAAGAAGTCCAACATGGCTATATACTTCGCTTTACTATTTTCGAATCCAGAAATTGAAAACAATAAAATACACTTCAAATTCTCTTCAGGTCAAAAGCTAGAATATGAAATTCTAAAAAAGTACGTTGATGAATTAAAGGTGAATATATTTTTGCTGATCGATGGATCATACGAAATCACTTTTTCTCTCGAAGGTGGCGAGGTGGAAAGTCTGACCCAACAAAAAGAAAAAGCCAATTTGAGAGAAAAGAAACTGTTCTGAGGGAATTACATGCTTTATATAATCTCTGCAATGGGTATTGAAGCAAGAGCGATAATAAAATATTTAGATTTAAAAAAAACAACAGATAGGCCTTTTGAGACTTATCAAAATGAAGAAGTCCATCTTGTAATATCAGGGGTAGGAAAAATCAATGTAGCCGGGGCTACGTCCTATCTCTTGAAAGATACCTTAAGAGGTTTGAATCATAGTGATTATGTAATAAATTTAGGAATATGTGGTAGTCTAAATAACAAATTTAATGTTGGCGATCTAGTTTTAGTTAATAAAGTAGTAGATTATGAGAGAAAAAGAAAGTACTATACGGATATCTTAGTTAAACACAATCTAAAAGAAGGTTCCATTCAAAGTATAGATATTCTCAATAGAAATTATGAATTTGAAGAAGACCTAGTGGATATGGAATCATCGGCTTTTTTTGAGATTGCTTCAAAATTTTTATTTGTTCATCAGATATATGTAGTAAAAATAGTCTCCGATAAAGTGAGCAAAAATCAGCCTTTAGAAAGACTGACTAAAAAGTATATAGATGAGCTAATTTACGACAAATTAGAAGAAATTTTTTCTTTCGCAAAATTGGTGAGTTCCCTACTAAAGTTATTTCAACCTATTCTTCAACAACAAGACGAAGAAATCATAGAGAAGGTTTCTAAAAGTTTGAAGTTAACATTCTCACAGACAAAACAACTTGAAAATGGATATGCATATTTCAAATCGAATAAGAGAATAAACCCTTTATTCTTAGAAGAATATTTTAATTACATTCCAAAAAGCAAAAAAGAAAGGGATGCGATTTTTGAAGATCTCAAATCAAAATTATACCAGTGAAACCTTCTCACACATCTACATTGAGAAAGATGCTTTATATTATCCATTAACTAACAAAATTACAAGCAAACTCAACAAAAGTAAGATTGTATACATTGATAACTACAATGAAATATTCTCCAGGAAGAACCAAAACCCTTTTCTACAAAAACTCTCACCGTCTTTGATCCTGGCAGTTAACAAGGGTGATTTTATCTATAAAGGGTCAACTTTGTGCCATAATTTTGAACAACAAAATTTCTACTACACAAATTTCGTAGTCAACTGTCTACTCGATTGCGATTACTGTTATTTGAAAGGTATGAACTTCTCTTCCAACATTTTATTCTTTGTTAATCTCTCAGATTACTTTCATGAATTAAGCAGATTATTAAACGTGATTAAAGAACGCCCCGAACGGGGTCAAGGAAAGCTTTATCTAAGTATATCGTATGATTCAGACATCCTTCTTTTTGAAGGAATCTACCCGTTTTTAAAAGAATGGATAGAGTTTGCTGAGGCAAACCCCCAAATAACTATAGAAATTCGAACTAAGACAAGCAATTATAAAAAATTTTTGAACTACTCTCCATTAGAAAATTTGATCATTACATGGAGTATATCTCCAAAGGAAGTAATAGCAAAATATGAAAAAAACACCCCCTCTTTAGAAAGAAGGTTAATGGCTATATCTCAGTTGCTAGAAAAAGGTTGGAAAGTCAATTTAGCGTTGGATCCTATACTTTATATAGGAGAAAACTGGAGAGATACCTACAAGGAGTTCTTGAACTTGCTATCTGTGAACATTAACCTAAAAAAGATTAATGCCATTACACTGGGAGTATTCAGAATACCGGTTGAATACTTAAAAAGATTTAAAAAGTTTTTTAAATCTCCAATCTCGTTTTTCCCTTATGATACTGTAAATGGCGTTTCTTCTTACCCTGAGGAATTAAAAAGTAAAATGATCGAATTCGTCTCTTCCGAGTTGGAAAAAATATACGATAAAAGAAATATATACATAGTTTGATTGTTTTAAAAAAATAGACGGACAATTGTCCGCCATTATTTAGTGAATCAACTGATTAATTTTTTTACAAAAACAGGTAGAGAAAAAGAGGCAACGTGTACTTCTTCATCGTAATATTTAAGTTCTTTATTAAACTCTCTAACCTTTTCAGGATCAAAATCTTTTATTGGGTCCAAATTTTTTGAGGCAAACGTCCATGTCCATGTACCTGGCATGTATTGAGGTACATAACCCATGTACAATCGAGCTACATTGAAGGTATTGGTGATTCTTTTGTACGCCCTTATCATCCATTCTTTTTTTAAAAAAGGCTCCTCGGTCTGTGCAGAGAAAACTCCGTTTTCCTTCAAGGCCTCAAAACAGTTATGATAAAACTCTTCGGTGAAAAGTAGTCCACCTTCACCTTCTGTGGGATCCGTGGAATCAATCAATATAGCGTCGAATTCATCTTTAAATTGAGAAACAAATTTACTTCCATCTTCATAAACTAATTCCACTTTTGGATTTTTTAACTCATAAGAAATGTTGGGTAAATAATTTAAAGCAGCTTCTACAACTTTTTTATCCAATTCACAAAGAACGACTTTTTCTACTGAATCATGTTTCAACACTTCTCTAACAGTTCCTCCATCGCCTCCACCAATTACCAAAACCTTCTTGGGGTCAGGATGTATGAACAAAGGAACGTGTGAGATCATTTCATGATAAACAAATTCATCCGAATCTCTCGTCATAATGACTCCATCTAATGAGAATAACTTTCCAAATGTTGGAGTTTCATATATATCTATTCTTTGATAATCCGTTTGTTCGGTATAAATATGATTAGTTATTTCTGTAAAGACTCCTACATTATGTACTTTATCGTACTCGGTAAAAATAGTATGTGGAAAGGTATAATTATTTTCAGCCATCACCTCACCTCAACTTTATGAGCGGAATTTTCAGGAATTCCTATTGAAGAAAAAACTCCTCGTTTGAATTCTTGACTCTCCTGTCTTTTTGAATTTAAAGCATATTTTAGATAATAGAAAGCTTTCCATGGATCGACAGAATCTCCACAAGTATATATATCTAAAGATGCATAATTGTATTCAGGCCAAGTGTGAATTGCCAAATGAGATTCAGAAACAATTATTGCTCCACTTACCCCATGGGGTAAGAATCTGTGAAATGTTGAAGTAACTATTGTTGCTCCCGATTCAATGGCTGCCTTTTTCATTAAGTATTCTATTTGTTCAACATCGTTTAGTATCTCTTCATCACAATCGTATAATTCTGATATCAAATGTCTTCCTAGGGATTTTGCCATATCTCAATCCTCCTTTAAAATATTTCTATCCATATTAGAGTTGCTATATTTGTACTACTTTTATTTTTTATGAAATGTTTCTTATTTGCTGAATAAAAAAAAGTCTCCTCTTTGCGTACCAAATAAACTTCTTTGTTTAGGTATAACTCTATCTCTCCCTCAATCACATATCCCAATTCCACACCTTCATGAGGTTTTTCAATATTAGTTGAACAACCTGGTTCCAAAACTAACAAAGAAGGTTCTATATTTTTTGGTTCGGACGTCGTTAAAAGAAGCTCTTCTTTAACTCCTTTTGGTGTATCGTATATAGGTATTCTATCTTCTTTTGTGAAAACAATCTTTTCCTTATTTTCGAGATTCGAGAAAAAATCTTTCAGATCAGTTCCTAAAGCTCTTAGAATCATTTCCAAATTTTCAACAGTAGGAGAAGCTAAATCCCTTTCAACTTGGGAAATAAAACCTCTAGTTAAATCAGATCTTGTCGCAAGCTCCTCTTGGGTCATGTTTCTCATTATTCTAAGGCTTTTTATCTTTTCACCTATTTGCATTCAAGGTGCCTCCTATAAACTATCAAAAATGCACAGTTAATTAAACAAGTCGGTTAATATTATAAATTTTTATTTTATATTTGTCAATTACAACAATTTACATTTATGTTTCTGCAACATCAATAATGAATTGTTTGTGTTATACTACTAAGTAGTGGGGTGGGCAGCATAATATACTTTTAAGGAGGGCTTTTAAGTAATGCGATCGTATTTGAGACCATATCTTGGTATAGATTTAGGAACAGCAAACACGTTAGTTTATATGAAAGGTAAAGGGATAATTCTAAATGAACCTTCCGTTATAGCCATCAATAAAGAAACTTCAGAATTGCTTAAAGTAGGAAAAGAAGCTAAGAAAATGATTGGAAAAACACCTGCTAATATAATCGCCATTAGACCACTGAAAGAGGGTGTAATAGCAGATTATAATGTGGCTATGACAATGCTTAAGTACTTTATAAACACATCATTGAATGGTTTTAGCTTTTTTAAACCAACGGTAGTTGTGGGAATACCTACAGATGCAACTCAAGTAGAAAGAAATGCTCTAAGAGAGGCAGCCTTGGATGCCGGCTCTAGTAAGGCCTTTTTAATTGAAGAAGCTATGGCAACAGCTATTGGTGCTGGTTTAGATATAGAAGAACCATCGGGGAATATGATTGTAGACATAGGTGGTGGTACCACAGAAATAGCCGTAATTTCTCTGGGAAATATAGTATTATCCAAATCTATAAGGGTAGCGGGAGATTTAATCGATCAAGAAATTATCAATCACATAAAATCAAAATACAATATGGTAATAGGAGAAAAAACTGCTGAGAGGATAAAAATTGAGATTGGTAATGTTTTTGATAGCCCCCAGTACAATGATTTAAGCATGGAAGTGATAGGTTTGGACGTTCTAACAGGCCTTCCAAAAAATGTTACCATTACAGGGTCGGAAATAAGAAACGCCATGAGAGTGCCGGTTACCAAGATAGTTGAAAATATTAAATTGGCAATTGAAGAAACTCCACCTGAACTTTTGTATGATATCGTTAATAGAGGCATATTTTTAGCTGGTGGGGGCGCATTGATCAAAGGAATAAAAGAGCTGTTAGAAAAGGAAACGTTGATAAGAGTAGTAATAGCGGATGATCCAATAACTTGCGTCGCTAGAGGGGCTGGAATAGTTATTGACAAGATAAATCTCATAAAAAGTATATCTCAAAAAGCTTAATATGAGATATTTTGGAATTTTATTTCTAGTAATTTTGATCTTTATTACGATTTTATTTAATACTTTTGAAAACTTGCGAGTCATTTTAGAACCATTAACGTACCCGTTTGATTTAGTTTTTTCACTGTTTCATTCCAAAATTTTAGAAAGGGATGCAAGTGCTGAAAAAATTACTAGTATCTTGGATGAACTCGACAAACAACCCCTTTATTTAATTGAAAGTCAAAACAGTGAAAATAAGGATTTAACTATTCCTCGAGGCATAATTTTAAATGAAACGAATCGTAGTTTTAGCCTTTTAACGAATAATAAAAGTAACTTGGGAAAAGGATATTTAGCAGTTTCTACAGATGGTATCCTTTTAGGTTTTGTTGAAAACATATTCTCAGATAGAGTAGTTGTGAGAAAATTAGGTTGGGGAGATCAACATTTTTTTGGGAAAATAGGGGTTGTAGATGTTTTGATAAAAGAGGATAAAGGCAATTTATTGGTTGAAATACCTGATAATTATAATGTAGTAATGGAAGAGCACCTAAAAATAGATCTTCCTGCTTATGTAAAAGGTGTAGAAAAAGAGGGTATATTTTTATCGGGTGAAATTGTTTCTAAATATGGAGACCTTTATCTTTTTAACCCTGTCACGATCGATGATTTTTTAGTGTACTTTTTTCCTTATTAAACAAAAGAAGTGAGAAAATATGATGTATTTAATTTATTTTTTATTAGCTCTAGTTGCAGCTTCATTTGATAGATGGCTTGGAGAAATACTTTTTTTTATCTTCCCTATAATTGTGTTGTATGTGTCAAATCTTGAAAAAGATGACCATAGACTCCTTTTTTTTGTATTCGTATATACTATTTTTTATTTCAATTCTAGGTTTGAATTGGGATTTCTTGCAATAATTTTTTTTGTTATCTTTCTTCTCATCAACTTTTTCTTACATCAGTTGGAAATGACTTTAATTAATGCATTGATATATGTGGGCGTTTTGTCGCTGTATATGAGTGTCATTACTTCTTCTCTTTATCCGTTTTTCTGGGATATGATAATTATCTTTGTATTATATTTTTTGAACATGAGGCTGGTTTTCAATGAAAGAAAAAAGAGCTAAAATATTGTTTTCTTTATTTTTTTTGGGTATTGCCTTACTTTTTGCTAGATCATTTCAATTACAGATTTTAAACTGGAATATATATACGGTGGAAGTTCAAGAGTTATCAACAAGAATTGTAAAAGATTCTCCTAAGAGAGGAAATATATACGATAGAAATGGAAATTTGTTGGCATGGAACCAAAGAATATATAATTTAACGAATTTAGGAGGAACGTTGAGTGAAGAAACAGAATCTGAATTGTACATAGTTCTAAAAGACGTTGTAGATAATCCTTATACCGTAATAGATAAATTAAATTTTCAAAAAAGAGTGAATTTAGAAATAAATTCGGTAACTGCTCAAAAGATAGCCAGCATTGATAAAAATCTACAAGTTCAAGAGAGATATATAAGAAGGTATGCTCACGAATCTTTGTACCATGTCTTGGGTTATGTTGACAATGAAGGTACTCCCAGGTCAGGATTGGAATTGGTATTTGATAAAGAATTACAGGGGGAGCCAGGGTACAAAATGATCAATATTGCGACAAATAAATCATTTTCACCTCTAATAACTAATGCGCATTCGATTAATGGTAACAATATTTATTTGACGTTGGATTTAGAATTACAGATTAATGCATACAATTATTTAAAAGAAAGAAACTACAATGGTTCGGTGATCATCTCCGAACCAAAAACAGGGGAAATATTAGTCTTTGTTAGTTACCCTTCTGTAGATCCTAATTTGTTTGCTCAAGGAATGAGTAATTTAGAGTTTCAAAGAATTTTGAACGATAATAATAGGCCTTTGTTAAATAGAGTAACCTCTGGATTGTACGCACCAGGATCTATCATAAAACCTTTTGTTGCATATGCAGCGCTTGAAGGAGGCGTATCTCCACAAACAACTATAAATTCCACTGGAAGATACGATTTAAAGAACTCTCAAGGTAACGTTATCGCATCTTATTACGATTGGTATACATTAGGCCATGGTGAAACTAATTTAGTGAAATCCTTGAGGGCATCGGTTAACTCTTATTATTATTGGCTTGGAGAAAACTTGGGGATAGACTATTTGAAAAGTGTTGCCGAAAGATTTGATATTACTTCTAAAACAGGAATAGAAATACCAAATGAAAAAGCGGGGATTTTCCCAGACCCCCAATGGAAAGATGAGAAATTCGATACCATATGGTATCCAGGAGAAACATTATTAACGTATATAGGTCAAGGCTACGTCACAATGACTCCACTTCAAATTCTAAGAATATATAATATTCTTGCTACAGAAGGAGAATATTATCAATTCAGCTTATTTAAAAGAGAAGAAGATATTTTTGAAAACATTATAAATAAAAATACGCCTTTACTTAGAGATTCATACGAAATGAACGAAGAATATCTGAAATATATTTACCAAGGTATGATAGAAGTGACCTCATTCGGTGGACCAGCTGGCGAAGAAGGAACTGCTTTTCAGTCCTTTATGGATTTTCCAATAACGGTTGCTGGAAAGACAGGTACCGCAGAAGTAGGGGGTGGAAAGCCCGCTAACTCATGGTTTGCTGGTTTTTTGCCAGCAAGTTATCCTCAGTATTCAATCGTTGTCATTATTGAAAATGGAGGTATGGGGTCTACCGCTGCCGCCCCAGTTGCTAGAAAGATACTTGATGATCTGGTTGAAAAATATCATATACAATAACTGGGCTGCGGGGCGAAAGGGCAAAGGCTCCTTTATCCTTATGGGTGGGGAGCGGGGGAAGGGCGCTATAGATAGTTTTATAAAAAAATTCTGCTTTTAAAAAAGGGTCACAGGGCGAGCCCTCACCTTACCGGGCTAGGACCGCAGGTTCTTTTAATAAATCAAAAGGAGATGAATTTCGTGAAGAAAATGTATGTATTTTTTATGCTCATCGTTTTTTTATGTATAACGGTTCTGTCAGAGAATTATACCTTTGTCTTTAAAGATGTGCAACTGTTCTATACGGTTTCTAACGAAACCTCGTTCTTAGTTCCTGATGGTTTTGATGTGCTTTGTATCAGTGGAGTGGATTCTTGGGAACTTCAAAAGGTATACCAAAATTTTCCTTTTAAGATTGTTTCTTTGGATGATTTCACTCAAAAATCTATTGAGGCTATAGATGAAGGTGTTTATAAGATAGTTGGGACAAAAGAAATTCTATTTTACAATCCTCAGTTAAGTCAATGGTGTGTTACTGATGAAAAGAATAAAGATAAGATTCAACCGAGTACTCAAATATTATTGAGGAATCCCAAAAATTCTGTAATTGCTTTAAGGGCAAGGGGTTCATGGGAAGTTATCTATGAGATGAAAAGTGACGGGACTTTCAACAAAAACGTCCAAATCAAGGGTATTCCTGTTGGCCCAACGAATCTATATTTAGTGAACGAATATCTTAACTTGTCTCCTGTTGATTACGTAGAGAGTACAAAGTTATTGAGTGGTACACGGATGGCAAGTATGGATGATTTTGGGATTGTTGCAAAAGAGGCAATTGTAAGTCAAACTTATACAATGAATTTAGGAAAAATCAATTTTCAAAATACTTTAATGAATGTTAGGATATCCCAAAACGATATATTGTCATACGAAGACAGAAATGTAATTAATTTTTCTTTGTACTCCAATATACCAAATTATACAAAAACCCAGATAATAAGACACACAGAAAATACAAAATATAATGGTTTAGGGATAGAGTTACCTTCTGGAGAAGTTTGGATACATGAGGAATTCGATAGTGAAAGTTTTCCAATAAAGTTAGCATACATAGAAGACACACCTGTAGATGACTCGCTTAAGATAAATCTAGGTGAGAGTTGGGATGTACAATATAAAATAGAAAAAATGTCTGATGTGGAAGTCAAATCCCGAAATTCCCGAATAGTAGACTTTTTGATTACAGTACAAAATTACAGTAAGGACAGACAAATTGTTAACTTAAGTATGTCTTCACCCAATATCGAAATAGACAAAATGCAGATAGAAGGGAATTATCAAAACTTTAAAAACAACTCAGAGAAAGGTAAAATTGATATTATCTTTGATATAATAGATGAAGTAAGAATAAGAATAACCATTAAAACCGTACTCAAAGAATGAAATTTTTAATAATTTCAAAAAAACAGTCGATATCATCTATGAGATAAAGGTTTGATTTTACAGTTAAATCAGTGGCTCCAAAACCTTTAATAAACTCAAAATTCTTAGCAAATTCTATTGAAATGTCTTCTTCAATGCGTCTATCTGAAGGCAGCATAGCGATGAATATAATTTTGTTCTCTTCGTTTTCTAATATACCGTCTATATGCCAATGTTTTTGGTAAGCTTTTTCATTAAAAGTCAAATGCCTGCCAACTCTTTGGTGAAGGTTTTTCATAGCAGAACCTATGTAAGCGTACAAGCCTTTATTGATCTTTATTTCTTTGTGATTAAAATTCACTGTATAATCTTTTTTTATCTCAATCAATAAAATGTAAGATCCCTTATTCGTCTCTATTCCTCCAAAAGAAAGGTGATTTTATGATTGATTCCATCAAACCAGAATATTTTAACCCATACTTGGGTTACAAGTTGGATCCTGGAGAACCTGGCCTGGCTAATAGTTCTCCTGCGTCTTTGAGTATACTTAGGGTGGCAGCCCATGAGGCAGGGAACATAAATCAATTTAAATCTCAGGCGTTGAAAAAAGGTGGAATAGTTATTTATACTGACATAGACCTTAATCTTAAAAAGAGGGGAGGATTTTTAGCTGCCGTTGGAGGCAAATCTAAAGCTGTTATTTTGTATAGAAAAGAAATAGACAAAAGTTCATCCCAAGATTCTATTTATGAATCGCAAAATACAGAGAAAAATGCCAACGAAAAAGTAGACGTAAGGCTACGAATCGAAAAGGAAATTCAAAAAATAACGAATGAATTAAGGGCCGAAACTGATCCAGAAAAAATAAAAAAGTTACTTAACACCCTTCGATCTTTAGAAATTTTTAAAAGTAATAGCTCTTCTTTAGATTTAGAGTTTGTTTTAGGTTTAACTTTGGATTTAACGGTTTGATTCTAAAACTTCTTCTCTTTTATTACTTTTTTCTCGGCTTTCTTGGGATAGCCCTTCCTCTATAAAATTAATCACCCAACATCCAACGGTTCTTTTGAATAAATAACTAGATTTATGCCCAGACAATAATCTTTTAACCTTTTTATTTGGCAATAACTTTTGAAGGTCATTTGTTGCTTTATGTGGCATAATCTTATCAAAAAGAGCTTTTATAAAAAGAACAGGTTGATTAACAAACTTGGCATAACTTAAAGGGTCGTAATGGTAACAAGTGATGGGAGTTTTTTGGAATATATCATCTATTGAATTGATTTTATATTTCACAAAGTTAGCCGCATCACTTCTATATTTTTTACAATACTCTTCGGAATCACAACCAAATGAATTCTTTTCTTTTGCGTATCTTTCTCTAACTTTCTCTGTATATGGTGAATAAAAGTTTATCCATCTCCAATTTCCCCCAGTGATCATCAAAATACCTTTTTTAATTCTCTTATCGAGGGCTAAAGTCATTGCACCAATTATTCCTCCAAAAGATACACCCATCAAGTACAAGTTATTTTCGGAAAAATCATCGAAAGTTTCTAATAAATCGATCGTCCTTCGAACGTCTTTTACCGAATTATGGAAAAGTACTGTACACTTCTCTGGTTCAGGTGAATAATAAGGGTCACCATCTTCTATGTCATTTGGTTTTCTACTCAGATGATAAGGAAGAATCACAACACTCGTTCTGTAACCAAGTTTTTGAAAATATCTACCGTACCATTCAAGGTAGGGAACGTTGTTGGGCCCAATACCATGTAGAAAAACTATATCCCCTTTAACTTTTTGCTCGGGTTTAAACATGTGAATTACCTGAGTTTCATTTTCTTTGTAGATAGGGTCGGTATATACCGTGTTGAACGTATAAACAAAATAATCATCTTCTTCTCTTACTTTATAATTTATGGGAAGTTTAGGATAATTAAATATGTAGTCCGTCGTTTATCACCTCGTCTTTAAAATGTTTAATTGATATTTAAACACTTCTATTTTACAAAATTATATTTACCTTTTCTTAAAAGAAATATTATGAAAGTCTGTTATTATAATAAAAAATACCTATATAGGGTATGGGAGGTGGAAAGAAAATATGCAACATGTAAAAATAAAGGTTTATACAACTCCAAGTTGTCCTTGGTGCAGGAAAGCCAAATCGTACTTTAGAGAATTGGGAATAAAATTTAAGGAAGTCGATGTTTCAAAAGATCCAAAAGCAGCAGAAGAATTAGTTAGAAAAACTCATCAGATGGGGACTCCAGTGATTCAAATTGGAAATCATTATATCATTGGTTTTGATAAAAACAAAATCGACAGTATGCTCGGAATTAATTAAGACAGTCAGTTCAATATTAATAAAAACATAGGGCCTGATTTTAAAGGCCCTATGTTTTTTTGTTAATCAATTTTTATTAAAATATCGTCCATTATCTTCGGATCTGTTGGATTTCCTCCGCCAAACGACCAAGGGCCTCCATTTGGCGATAATGGCCTCAAAACCCCTTCTATTCCATCATAATCATAAGTTGTAACATAAATTGTCCATCCGGAAATATCGCTTGTGTCAAGTGTTGAAAGTGGAATCATAAAGGTTATTGTATTTTCTTTTTTATTAACCTGTATAGCAGGAGTGGGGGTTATTGGATTACCATATTTATTAGCTGATGAGTTCTCTGAACTGAAAAGACTAATACCCCAACCGGTTGCGTAAACTTCGTAATCCCAGTCTAAGTTATTTGGCATAATTGCATTTTGAAAAGGTAATTCTATTGCTCCTTTTTTGTTAGGGTCATCGAAGAAAATTTGAAATGTCACGTGATCGAATCCGTTGGCAGGGTTCCAGACATCAGTTACATTCTCCATAGTTACAATTATCCTAAGCATCGTTCCAATTTGTATCAATTCAACCTCTCTGATATCCATCTGTTTGTTGAAAGTTGGATCTTTTGGGTAAGAATAAGTTCCATTAGGTCCTTTATCGTCTCCCAGAGGATCTTCGACTACTTTAATTGTCACCATGGGGATATCAAAGTTAACGTTATAACTTTCTGAATAATCAACTATTAATGGAGTTCTTCCGTAGGCTTTAACGAATATGTTGTGTTGCCCAGGTGTGAAATCCGAGATGTTTATTGGAAGTTGCCAAGATTCATTTTGTTTTTGTGTGAGGGTGATTTTAGCATATCCCTTTTCCTCACGATCAACAATTACAAGAATGGATTTTGCGTTTGACGCAGTTCCTTTTAACACAAAGTTGTCCGAGAAGGTTTGACCCTCTTCTAAATTTGTTATTTCGACAGATATATCTTCTTCTTTCACTGGCTTAACTTCATCCGTCACCTCAAATATACCAATAGTTTTACCGTTTAACAAGATATTCAAAGATGAAGTATATACGATTTCTTTGTTAATCATATTGTTTACTAAAATTGGTTTAAGAATGGTACCTTCAGCAATTCCTAAGTCAACATCAGTAGCATGTTTTTTATTGGAAGACGTATTCATCAAAATAATATAAGATTTTGATTCATCCTTTACTTTATAAATGAAAGGTCCAGGACCTAATTCATCGCTGAAGAGGACTTCTACTTTTCCATATCTGAAAGTCGATATGTTTTTCCTTAATTCTGTTAATTCTTTAATGTACTGGAAGGTAGGTGTTGTTGTATCAAAGTGGTCAACGCCTCCAGAAGCAAATCCTTGTTCAAACATTGCTGCCCTTGTCTCAACAAAATTCTGTTCTGTACCGTAATATATTGTTGGGATTCCGGGAATAGTAAATATAAAAGTTAGCGCTTGTTTGAGACTGTTTATGTCAGAACCTTTTAGGAACCTATCCATATCGTGATTATCAATAAAGGTTATCATTCTTGAAGGATCTTTGTACATTATTTCTCTTTGATTCAACCTATACTCCAAGTAAGATGTTGGTTTTCCTTCTTTAAACACTCGTTTGATATCCGTTTGAAGTGGAAAATCTAACATTGAATTAAATCCAAATTCCATATATTCATTTAAAGACTCCTCGGCTTCGTTCGAGAAAGGTTGAGGTGTTATCCATGCTTCACCATAGGTTAAGAAATCATTTTTTCCACATGATTCGGCCATTTCATATATTCCATTTTCTCCATTTAAAAATTCTCCCCAAAATTCATTTGGAACATAGATAGCAGTATCTACCCTAAAACCATCTATATCCGCTTCTTCTATCCAAAAGGTGTAAGAATCTTTCAAAGCATCTATCACAAGAGGATTTTCAGTGTTCAAATCATCTAATTGAGAAAATTCGGTATTATATTGGTTTGGGTTTTTAATTTCTGAAGGCCAATGATAAATATTCAATTTTTTTTGTTCTGGATCGTTATAATCATTAATATTAAAGGGATACTGTTCGGGTTTGTTTGTTGGTACACTTTGATCGTTTAAAAAATATTTTCCGTTTTTGTAAATCAAAAAATTACCCGTATGATTCGCTACGATATCCTGAATTACATACAGCCCTCTTTTGTGAGCTTCTTCTACAAATTTTTTGTAAAGTTCTAAATCTCCAAAATGTTCTTCTACCTTTTTAAAATGTCTTGCCCAATAGCCATGGTAACCTCCATAATTCACACTTCCATCCCACCATTGGTTAGCTACAGGCGGTGTAATCCATATTGCCGTCGCACCTAATTCTTTAATGTAGTCTAACTGGTTGATCAAGCCTTGGATATCCCCACCGTTGTATTTTGAGTTCACCATTCCACTTTCTATACCTGAATCTGTTAGTACATCGTTGGAAGTATCTCCATTTGCAAACCTGTCTATCATAACAAAATAGATGATCTGATCTTCCCAATTTGGAGAAGGTGTTCCTGAAAAAACAAATGAAGCTAGGAAAAGAAACAATACTACTAAACCTAAGTATCTTTTCATTTGTTTCGCCTCCTTTTAACTTTTTTAATAATGGAAACGTTTTACTAGAATATTATAACATAAGTTTGAAAAACTTGCAAATCTAAGTACGGCTGTATAATAAAAATGGTTGATGAGGTACTTGACAAAAAGGATAAAAAAGATATCACTCCTCATTGAACAAAAAACAAATCAAGTTTAAAGACATAATTACTATCTAACCATTACCCTATTTCAATGACAATTAATTATGATCTAACTAACACTTTTTGGAAAAAAATAAAAATTTGTTATAATAATAAAAATATTGAAACCAAATTATTAGTATTTAGTTAACATTCCCCTGGGCTACTTCTAAAATGTTTAGAGGAAGCTTGGGTGTATGAAAATGTGTGAAAGTGTTTTTCAGTATTAGTATTGCAAAAGCAAAAACTTTGACTTTGGAGTGGTTATAAAAGTGGAGGCGAATATGAAAAATTTGATTTTGTACGGTTATGGATTAGGCGTTGATGATTTGAGAAACATTGCAAAAGTTAGAGATAAATATAAAAGAATAACTGTATTTGTTGCAAAAAATCCTGAGGGGAAAGCTAAGTTAATGTTAACAGAATTAAAGGATTTAGAAATAAATATAACTTCTAACTTCTATAAAGATGCAAAAAGAAAAGCTAAAGAGGTGGAAGATAGTGAATTAACAGACTTGGGTGATTTTGGAGACAGAGCGATAAGGCGGGATCCATGTTAGGAGATATTACTATTAATTTGCTTGAAAGATTGTCCTTAGTATTAGTCACAACTTATTTAATCTTTCAGACCTATGTTATGAGAAACATTGTAGGAAAAAGATTATTTCTTAAGAATAAGATTACCATAGGAATAATTGGGGGATTCATTGGAATTGTAGGTACGTTATCCGGTATAAATTATAATGGGGCAATTGTGAATTTTAGAGATATTGGTGTTATTTTAGCAGGTATTTTAGGTAATATCCCTGGCGGAGTTGTTGCAGCTTTAATTTCTACTACTTTTAGAATGTTCATTGGCGGGATCACCGCGATTCCTTGCTCTTTAGGAACTTTAACAGCAGGCTTTATTAGTGGTGTGATCTCAAAATATCATGGTAGAGAACATTTTACTTTTCTTAGAACATTACTTTACACAACTATTTTAGAGGTGGTACATTTAACCTATGTTTTAGTGATGGTAAAGCCAGCAGAATTAGCTTTTGAAATAACTTTTAATATATTATTTCCAATGATTTTAACGAATGCTTTAGGCGTTTCTTTTTTCAATTTCATGATTATAAATATAGAGAATCAACTTCAATTTACCGAAGAAAATACAATGAATTCTATTTTTTTGATAATGGAAAAAAGTTTGTCTTTTGCTGAAAAAGGTCTAAATAAAGAAAGTGCAAATGTTATAGCTAAAGTTATCTTAGAAAATACAAATTTCGATGCTATAGCATTGACTAATAAAGATGTAGTTTTAGCTCATGTTGGAAGTGGTTCAGATCATCATATTTCTGAATGGCCAATAATAGATCAAATGACCAAAAAAGTTATTAACAGCGGAAGAGAATTAACGATTGTCAATAGAGAAGGGATAAATTGTATAAAAAAGGATTGCCCGTTGTTTTCGTCTATAATTATTCCTATAAAAGACATTAATGGAAAGTTAATAGGAACTTTGAAACTGTATTATTCTAAATATAAAACTATAAAAAATGCTGATCTAATATTTGGTAAAAAGTTAGCTCAAATTCTCTCGTTAATATTGTCAATTTATCAAATTAATAAGGCACTGAAACTAACTACAGAAGAGAAATTGAGAGAATTGATGTCCAATATGAGTCCGCATTTTTTATTCAATACTTTGAACGCTATAAAATATATATCTAAAGAAGAACCAGAAAAAGTTGCTTATTTTATAGATAATTTATCAGATTTACTGAGGTATACTCTACGTGAAAACTCCCAATTGGTTAGTGTAAAAAAAGAGGTTGATTTTACCTTAAATTACCTTACATTAATGAAACTTCGATTTAAAGATAAATTGGATTATGAAATTGATTTTGATGATAATATAGAGGATGAATTAATTCCTCCTTTTTTATTACAACCGTTGGTAGAAAATTCAATAAAACACGGTTTGAAAGACTCAAAATTATTAGTAAAAATTAAAATTGAAAGAAGTGAACAAGGGCTAAAGATTATAGTAAAAGATAATGGGAAAGGTTTTAAAATTATTAGAGATAGCGGAAAAGGTTTATTTTTGATAAAAAGTAGATTAGAGAGCTTATACGGAAGTGATTATAGGTTTAATATAAAACATATTTTATTAGGGGGAACCATGGCGGAAATAATAGTTAAAAATAAATCTGGTGAACGAGTATGATAAAAGTTGCAATTATTGATGATGAATATTACGCCAGGGAGTCTTTAAAAGATTTAATAAATAAAATGAGCAGTTTTGATATAGTTGGTTGCTTTGAAGACGTTGAAAAATTTTTAAAAAGCGATGCTAAAAAGATTACAGACGTTATATTTTTAGATATAGAAATGCCAATAATGAATGGGCTAAAAGCCTCTAAATATCTTGAAAACTATAAAATTGTATTTGTAACAGCTTATTCTGAATATGCAGTTGATGCATTTGAAGTAAGAGCATTGGATTATTTAACAAAACCCATTTCAGAAATAAGGTTTATAGAAACCATAAATAGAATAGAGGAAGTATTTAAAAACGCCAAGGTGAATAAAATAACAGTAAAAAATAATGAAGAAATAATATTTCTCGATATCTGTGATATCTACTATTTTGAATACTTTGAAAAAAAGATAAGAGTGATTACTGAAAACGATGAATATGTGCTGAAACATTTTAAAAATTTAAGTAATTTGGAAAAAGAATTACCCAAAGAGTTTTTAAGGGTACATAAATCTTATATTATAAATTTGAATTATATAGACAGATATATTAATAACCTCAATTCCATTCAGATGAAAAACAATAAAATAATACCAATAGGTAAAACACATATGAAGAATTTAAAAATTAAACTTAATATATAATGTCAAGTAAATTAAACATCTTTTAATAAAAAAAAATAGCCTTTCAGGCTATTTTTTTTAACGTTTAAGAAGCAAACAGTCTTTTTGTACGTATAATAAATACTTAGAACTTCGCTTAATTTTCTAAAATACCTAATAGAGAAAATCCAAACTTCAGACTTTAATTTAATAAAACGACCACAAGGTGGAATTCCTTAAGATTGTACAAAAATTTTAAAAGGAGGGATTACAGTGAATTCTTTGGTTTTGGCCTTGGTTGCTTTTTTTGGTTATTGGTTAGCTTATATCACTTATGGTAAGTGGTTGTCAAGAAAGATTTTTGGTTTAAATGACAAAAATCTGGTACCCTCAAAAGAATTTGAGGATGGCGTCGATTACGTTCCAACGAAGAAACATATCCTTTTTGGGCACCATTTTACAACGATTGCAGGGACAGGCCCTATAGTTGGTCCTGCAATTGGTGTTATATGGGGTTGGGTGCCAGCGTTTTTGTGGGTCGTATTGGGACCAATTTTTGCTGGAGCAGTTCATGATTTTACGTCATTAGTTGTTTCAGCAAGAACTCAAGGAAAAACTCTCGGTGAACTAACCGGTGACCTGATTAATGAAAGAACAGCAAAAATTTTCCACCTCTTAATTCAATTTTTGTTGTGGATAGTTGTAGCAGTGTTTGGAATGATCGTAGCTTTATTATTCAACATGTATCCAGAATCTGTAATTCCAGTATGGCTGGAAATTCCCATCGCTATGTGGTTAGGTCATATGGTTTATAACAAAGGTAAAAAAGATACCGTTTATTCGATAATCGCTATTATTTTAATGTATGTTACTATATTTATAGGTCTTTTGGTGCCAATAAAGGGGATTTCAGTGGTAACTTGGATTTATATTTTAATGGCCTATGTGTTCATAGCGTCAGTTTTACCTGTACATAGGTTATTACAGCCAAGAGATTATATCAATTCACATGAATTGTTCATAGCTTTGGTGTTGTTGATGCTGGGTGTTTTTGTAGGGCATCCACCAGTTGTCGCGCCTGCGTTTTACTCCGTTCCAGATGCTCCCCCATTGTTTCCCATCTTATTTATAACTATTGCATGTGGTGCTATCTCTGGTTTTCATAGCCTTGCAGCTTCGGGTACTACTGTAAGGCAATTAGAAAAAGAAACAGACTCACATCTAATAGGGTATGGTGCAATGCTATTAGAAGGTGCACTTGCAGTAATGATTATTATAGCAGTAACAGCTGGGATAGGTATGAACGGTGGTGGAGTAGAGGCTTTTTCATCGCATTATAGTTCGTGGGCATCATCTAGTGGTTTAAGTGCAAAATTAACTGCTGTTATAAATGGTTCTGCTAACCTAATGAATTCATATGGTATTCCGTTAGATCTCGCTAAAACGATCATGGCTGTTTTTATCGTTTCATTTGCTGGAACAACAATGGATTCAGCAGTAAGGATGCAAAGGTTTGCTCTAGTGGAATTGTTTTCCACAAAGAAGGGAGATGTGGTGATAAAACCGTTAAAAAATAGGTATGTTACTACAACATTTGTTATTTTAGCAGCTATTGCACTGTCAATGTCAGCTGAAGGGGGTACAGGTGCTTTATTACTATGGCCTGCATTTGGTGCCCTGAACCAATTGTTAGCTGCCTTGGCATTATTAATAGGTACTGTTTACTTAGTTAAGAAGAAAAAGCCATTTTGGATTACGGGATTGCCGATGTTATTTATGTTAGTAGTGACTCTATCTGCAACAGTAATAAACTTAAATAGCTTCATTAAAGCGCAAAATGGTTTATTGATATTTGTTTCAATTTCAACACTTATCATAGCATTATGGATAACGGTAGAAGGATTCATCGAAATTGGTAAGGCATTGAAAAAAATCGATAATTAGAAAAAACATAGGGTCTGCTTTTAAAGACCCTATGTTTTTTTCTCAATCAATTTTTATTGAAGGCATCCCTTGTGTGTCTAATAATTATTCATTGAATTCTATGAGCCCTAAATCTCCATCTTTTCTTTCGTAAAGCACACTGATAGCGTCATTTTCTGGGTTTCTGAAAACGAAAAATGAATGTCCCAAAAGTTGCATTTGTAACATTGCTTCTTCCACATTCATAAGAGTTAAGTCAAAATTTTTTGTTCTCACGATTTTAGGGGCATTTGGTTTTTCTTCACTCTCTGTTTTACTTTCATCATTGAAATTAAGATCATTGATGTTGGCATTTAGGAAGTTTTGTTCTATTTCCATACGCACTTTTTTATCTGTTCTACTTTGTTCTTGCAAACGATTTTTTAGCTCTCTGATTTTTCTTTCGAAAGAATCAGTTACCTTATCTATAGCTTCATAAAGATCGTTGCTTCTTTCTTCTACTTTTATGATCTTGTTTAAAGCTTTAATGTGGGTAGTTATTTCAACTTTGTACATGCCTCTCTCTTTTGTGATTCTGACGTCAGAAGGAGAGACGATATCAGGATGTTTTTTAAGAAGATGGTCTGGTTTACTCATCCTTTTTTCGATATAATTCTCTAAAGCTTCTGTGAGTTCTACTTCCTTTGTATAAACTTTATACTCCATCTAAATCACCTCCAGATTTGAATAGTTGTTGTACTTGTCTTTAGTGTGTATCCATATTTTGACGTTAAACATGAAACGACGTTTTCATAACAATATTTATACTAATGTAGTGGGAGGATTAACATAAATTTTGATATCTCTGTAATATGTTTTAAGCGTTGAGAATAAAAACTCATGATTTTTCTGTTTGCTTTTTATAATGATTTGATACCTGTAATTTCCCCTTAATTTGGAAATGATAGGCACAACCGGGCCTAATATTTCAAAATCATCCTGATTTTCAATTCTATCCAACTCTTCGACAATTTCATTCGCTTTAGCTTTTGCTTTATCAACAGAAGGGTTGTTCACTAAAATCAAAAACAAGGTCACGAATGGAGGATATCCGTATATTTTTCTTAGTTCAAGATCATTCTCTGCAATCAGATCAAAATTATGATCAATTAAAGATTTATAAATATTACTTTCTGGTTGAAAACTTTGAATGATAACTTTGCCTTTTTCTTTTCTGCCAGATCTCCCAGCAACCTGCATAAGCAATGAGGCTGTACTTTCCTGAGCATTGTAGTCAGGGAAGTTGATATATCTATCAGCATCAAGAATGACTACTAAATCCAAATCTTGAATATCTAAACCTTTAGTGATCATCTTAGTTCCAACAATGATTTTTTTCCCGGGTTCTTTAATGAAATTAAAAGTGTTTTTTAGGTCTTTAAATGTTTTTATAACCGTTCTATCTACTCTTACCAAGGGTTGTGAAGGGAACATTTTAGCTAATTCAGTCAAAACTCGTTCAGTTCCAAAACCTCTGGATTGTAGTTTAAACCCTCCGCATTTCGGGCAAAAATTTGGTAATTCACTTTCTTTCCCACAGTAATGGCAACTTAATTTTCTGTCTTTTTTATGAAAAGTTAATGAAACATCGCACTCATCACATTTAAATATATATCCACAATCGCTGCAAATTACGTAATTGGCATAACCTCTCGTTGGTGTAAAAACAATTATTTTTTTATTTTTTTTCAAAGAGATTTCTATATTTTCTACTACCTTTTTACTGAATATCCAGTTGTATTTTTCATCCTTTTTCATATCAACTATCTGTACCTCAGGCATTTCCGTGAAGTATCTTGTTTTTATTTTTTCAAGATAAAAAGAGTTCGTTTTCGCCATGTATAGATCAACCATCCGTGGGGTAGCTGATGAAAGTATTAGTTGAATATCTTCTAACTCTTTTCTAAAACAGGCTGTATCTATCGCATCGTAACTAACGTTTTCTATCTGATAGTAAGATTGATCATGTTCTTCATCGATTATTATCATTTTCAAATCTTTCATGGGTATAAAGATGGCACTTCTTGTCCCTATGACTAAGTCCAATTCACCATTTGCTGCTTTATACCATGTCTGTACTCTTTCACTACTTGTAAGCCCAGAATGGTAAAATGCAGTATTGTAATTAGCGAACCGTTTTTTTAACCTGTTCATTAGCTCTGAGGTTAAGGAAATTTCTGGAACCAAAAGAAGTACTTTTCCACCATTTTTCAAAATAGGCTTAGCCACTTCGAAAAATACTTCCGTTTTACCGCTACCTGTAACTCCGTACAATAAATGAGGTTTGTCAGGATTTACCTGTATTGATTCAACTGCTTGTCTCTGTTCTTCATTTAAAGAAACTTCTATATTTTCTTCACAAGATGTTGAACTTTCTGATAAGTCTATTATACCTTTTTTCCATAATGTATTCAAAACTGTGGAACCTTTTTTCACAATACCTTGTGAGTATAGATCGCTTTCTAAGGTCTCACCGTTTAAGGAGAGATAGTTTATTACCTCTCTAGCAGATTTTGATACATTGAACTTCCATGTCTCTTTTAAGTCCATTTTTAAACTAACAAACTTATCTATTTTTTTTGTGAATTCTTTTCTATATAGTTCTATCTCAATTAAATTCGAATCTAAATATTCCCTTAACTGCTTGTTGGCTTTTGAAGGGTTATTAAAAGATTTTAAAAATTGTTTATAAAAAATAGGTTTTTGAATTGGGGAAAAAGACCTTTTTGGTATAATTCTCAGTTTATATATATCTGAGGAAACAGGAGGAAAAAACAATCTTGCAACTTCTCCAATAGGTGCCATAAATTTGGAGCTTACCTTTTCCATAAGTTTGATGTGACTTTCATTTAAAAAACTCTTATTATCCAATGGAAACGCGATCTCTTTTATTTTGTTGAATTCAGTACTTTCAGTTTCTTTGTAAATTAGTCCAGAAAGGAATTTACCTCTTAAATCAACGATAACCCTTTGACCTATCTCTAATTTTTTGTCACTTTTGTAGGTAAACCCATTAAAAACCATTTGCCCTATGGGAATAACTTCATAATAATACATCAAAAACCTCCAACTTTATTCACTAACAAGTACAAGAAAACTTTTACCTGGCATTTTCTCTATAGTATCGAAGCTTTTCCCAGTGAAAATATCTATGTAATTTCCGTACAAGTCATACTCGATTTCAATTTGAGAATCTTTAGAATTTAGTGCAATTATAATGTTCTCTGATTGATATCGTCTTTCATAAATTAGAACACTTTCATCGGCATACAGTACTGTATAATCACCTTTTCTCAAGGCATTACTTTTTTTTCTTAATTCGGCGAGCTGAGAATATAATTCTAAAATTTCCATATTCCATTTGTTATCATCCCAGTAAAATGGAACCCTGCAGAATGGATCTGTGGTCCCTGTCATGCCTATCTCATCACCATAATATATTAGAGGAGAGCCGATAAACGTCATTTGAAGAACAACAGCTAATTTCATTCGCTCCGTATCCTCACCGAAGGCGGTTAGAATTCTTTCTGTATCATGTGAACCTAAAAGGTTCCACAACCCATGCAGTACTTGTGGCGGATATTTGTGTATATATGCATTGGTGGTATTAACAAAATTAATAGACTTTCCACCTTTAGCATAAGCAATAGCTGCATCTCTGAAGATGTAATTCATAACCGAGTCGAAGCTTGGATCTTCAAAATAAGAAGTGGCATCTCTCCAAAATTCTCCCACAACTAAAGCTTCTTGGTCTATATTTTTAATATTCTCGTAAAGAGCTGACCAATAAGCTTCAGGAAGTTGATCAACCGCATCCATTCGCCATCCATCTATACCAAAACTCATCCATTTACCAATTACCTGATTTATGTATGCCCTTACCTCGGGATTTTCGTTGTTTAATTGAGGGAGATCAGCGTATCCATGCCAACCTTCGTAACTTTCTGTCGATTTTTTGATAGGAAATGACTTAATATAATACCAATCCAAATAATCGGATTTTTCTTGTTTGAGAAAGTTTTCTTTCATAGCGAAAAATTCAGTTCCGGTGTGATTAAAGACACCATCTAATATTACTTTGATATCTGATTCATGTAATACTTTCAATATATTAGAAAAGACCTCATCATTACCAAAAGAATCATCAATTCTTAGATAATCAGTTGTATCGTATTTATGAGGAGTCTCGGCTTCAAAAATGGGATTGAAATAGATTGCTTCCACTCCTAAATATTTAAAATAATCAATTGAGTCAATGACTCCTTGAAGATCCCCACCATAAAAACCAAAAGAAAGAGAATTTCTGTTGTGTGGACCATTCCAACTGTATGTTCCTTTAGGATCATTTGAAGAATCACCATTTCTGAACCTATCAGGAAATATTTGATAATAGATCCTTCCTTTTGACCACTCGGGTATATCAAAATATGAAATTATAGGATGGTTAAAGTCGAATTCAAAAAATTCTTCAGATCTGTTGAAACCGTATATTATTTCTTCCCCATCGTAAATTAAAAATCGATACTTTAAAACTTCTGATTCTGTAAATATGTGAAACCTATAAAGAATGGTATTATTGAATTCTATTACGGACTTTTGTACGGATGAGGCGTTAGCCTGTAGTTCAACGTCTTCAACATCATTTTTTTCGAATTCTATTGAAAGATATATTTCTCCCTTTTGTACTGGATTTATGTATCTTCTTTGGTTATCGAAATAAAAGTTTTTAACTTTTCCATCCCCAACTTTTGAAAAAACATATGCCTCTTGAACGGTACGTACATTGAAGATTTCTCCGCTATATGCTGTTATCTTATCGTTTTGAAAATCTATCGTTCTTTTACCATCTACGATGAATTTATAGAGGTATTCACCAGGCTCTAAATTAACGTTATAACGCCACAGGCCTGTGAAGCTTTTTTCCATCGGTACCGGTTCAAAGTCGTTAAAACTCGCAACTAAATAAACAGAAGTAGCTTCTTTTGAGTATAAAAAAGAAGTATTTACTGAAAAAGAAACAACAACAGAAAAAATTATCGTTATAAGGAAAACTAATTGTTTCATGAGTATAACCCCCTAGATAAAAAGAAGTTTACTGGCTTGAGATAATTTAAATGTGGTGTTTCCATACTGTAACCCTTTATAATCAAAAGACTATCTTCTTCCCATCTTAGTTTTCTGATCTTATACTTTATTAACGAACCGTTTCTACTTTTTCTATTACCTTCTTGCCCAAATTAACGTAAGAGCTAGTTACTTCAGGGGTTCCGAAGTAAGCAACGGGTTTACCAGCATCCATGTTTTCCCTGACAGTCGAATCCAAAGGAATTTGTGCAAGTAATTCTAAATTGTATTTTTCGGCTAAAACTCTTCCTCCACCTTCACCAAAAATGAAGTGTTTAGTCTTACAATTTGGACAGATAAAATATGACATATTTTCAACTATCCCGATAATTTGTTTGTTCATTTTTTTCACAAAATTAATAGCCCTCTCCACGTCGTCTTGCGAAACGACAGAGGGAGAAGTTACAATCAAAGCACCCTTAATCTTTTCCACGTTTTGAAAAACCGTTAGAGGTTCATCTCCGGTACCTGGGGGTGCATCAATAATAAGATAGTCCAATTCACCCCAAGCAACATCACCAATAAATTGCATTATAGCGCCTGTTTTTAAAGGGCCTCTCCAGATAACAGCATCATTATCGTTATCCAGAAATTGGGAAATAGAAATAACCTTTATTCCGTGTACTTGGGGAGGAAGTATTTCCTCCCCAACTGCAGAAATTTTAGCCTCCCTACCTCCCAACATTCTTACTACATCCGGACCATGTAAATCAACATCTAAAAGGCCTACTTTTCTACCCTCTAGAGCCAAAGCTACCGCTAAATTCACTGCGACGGTAGTTTTCCCAACTCCTCCTTTACCGCTCATAACCATAATAACGTTATCGATATTTTCAAGCTTTTGAGAGACCTTCTCTTTTCTTTCCTTTAAGTTAGCCATTCTATTCCTCCCAACAATCATTGTACTTATATTTACTCAACGATCTTTACTTCGTAAGTAATCTCTGTAGAACCTCTAAAAGTAGCGCTTGCTCCACAATATTTTTCTTGTGAAAGTTGAGCGGCTCTTTCCAATTTATCTATGGGTAGATCCTTCCCCTTAAATTCGTAAATTATATGAATCTTCGTATATTTTTTGGGATGTTCCTCACTTCTTTCTGTTAATATTCTCAAATTTAATTCATCGTACTTTACTTTCATTTTGTTTAGAATAGTTACTACGTCTATTCCTGTACATCCTCCTAAGCCGGCAATTAAGTACTCCATGGGGCGCGCAGCCGAATCATAACCAAGGTTCTCTGGGGCTGCGTCCACATGAACATCATGACCAGATGGTGTTTTCATGTAAAAATGACTTCCGTGTGTGTTTTGCAGTAAAAATTCAGACATAATTAACATCTCCTCCATTTTAGTATTATTTTACAATTTTTAGAAACTCTAAAATTTTATATATAGCACCATTCGTCTCACACCCTATACCAATATTGGTCCTTATAGGATTTCTTCAAACATTTGTCATCTTCATTTTATTTATGAAGTGTCTGAGTTCAATTCTTTCTAATAATACATTATATCATGAAAAAGTGATTTATAAATTGAAATTACGTTTCGATAGGTTTCAATCTTGCCATGAAATGTCTTAGAATTTTAGGCTCGTATGTGAATTCTAATCCTTTGAGTGAGGTAGATATATCTTTTACAGCTAACAATCCTTCAGCAACGTAATCAAGGTGCGTGTAAGTATAGACTCTTCTTGGGATGGCTAATCTCAAGAATTCAAAAGGAGATTCAAGTTGTTCACCAGTCTGAGGATCACGCCCCATCATTAATGATCCAACTTCTACACCACGAACTCCAGAT
>NZ_JAIP01000016.1:43000-79718 GCF_002924605.1 Petrotoga sp. SL27
AAAGATATCTTCAACAAAGAGGGCTAACGTTTCTCTGTATGAAGACAATTTTGGGAAACTAAAGTAAGAAGATTCATCTAAATGGTCTAAGCTGTTTATAGATAAAGCTAAGAGTAGTTGCCGAATTTGTTCTAAATCGTATCTTTCACGAACATTTTGTTTGCTCTTATCCACAAGAAATAATTGAAAAAAAGGATACAGAGCATTGTGTGTTTCTTGGGCATCTTCAATTAATTCTGAGATTATTTCTAGAAGAATGCTTGAATTTAGTATTTGAGATATGTTACTATAAGATACCTCCCCCGGTATCAATACCGTTCTTTCAAAACTCATTGTAACCCTCCCTTTTGACGGTCTTTAGAAATTTTAATTTAGCGCCCCTTCACCCCGCAGCCCACCCAGACTGAAACTAATCAACATCACCTAATATTTCACCGAAAGTTTTTAAAACCTCTTTTAAACCTTCTTTTGTTTTTGAAGAGAAAGGTAAATAAATATATTCGCCATAAGATGAAAAACTATTTTTTATTTCTTCAAAAAGTTTAGCTCTTTCAGATTTCTTTAATTTATCAGATTTTGTTAAGATAAACAAAAAAGGTGTGCCTAGATCTTTGAGCCATTCAACCATAGCATAATCCAATTTTTGAGGCATATGTCTATGATCAATAAGCACAGAAACAACATTCAAAGAAAATCTATTTTTAAAGTATTCGTTCATCAATATGTTCCATCTTTCTTTTTCTTGTTTTGAAACATTCGCAAAACCATACCCAGGTAGATCAACGAAATAATATTTGTTATTCACCAAATAGTAGTTGATGGATCTGGTTTTTCCTGGGGTAGAGCTCACTTTTGCTATTTTTATGCCTAAAATGGCATTCAAAAAGCTCGATTTTCCAACATTAGACCTTCCTGCAAAGGCGATTTCTTTTTTATCGGGTGGTGGGAGATCTTCAATGTTGTAAACGGTTTTTATTAATTGAGCTTTGTATACTTTCAAGATGTCAATGGTCCTCCTCTAAAGTTCTTTGATTTCAACTTTTGCTTCGTTAGGATCTATTATACCATAAGTTGCCTTCCCAGTTAGCCATCCAGAAAATTCTCCTGGGTTGAGTATAATAGTTTTACCGGTTTTTCTACTTACTATTTCATGGGTGTGACCGAAAAAGATGTAATCATAAATCCCAGAATTTTCAGCGGCAACTAAGGAATAAGGTTCGTGCATGAGGAATATCTTTTTACCATCTTTTTTTATGGTGATTGGTCCGTTTCTTATCTTTTTATTAGATTTTTCATAAAGTAATAACTTTTCTCCGTCGTTGTTACCAAAGACACCATAAAAGTCGATGTCATCATAGATTAGATACGGTAAAGTAAACGGAGCTACAAAATCTCCACAATGGAAGATAGTATCGATATTGTATTCTTGAATTAAATCTGGGATCTTTTTAAGTTTATCCATGTTGTCGTGAGAGTCAGATAATATTAACCACATTAGATCACCCCTTAGTTACCACTTTTTGTTAATCCACCTGATATAAACGACCTTGCCACTTTCAACGGATATTTCTATTTTATTTTCTGTAGCTTCGTTACTAATGCCTAAGGATTTAAAATCAGAGATATCTTTTTTGTTCAATGGATATTTGAATCCTTTAAGAGTCAGCCCTATAACGGGTTCTCCTATTCTTAAAATGGACCAACTTTCACCGATCTGGGCTTCTTCTTCTACTATTTTATTTACTATACCAATTTTAACGTCTTCTTCAAGAATAACAGGATTTAGATCTATGTATTCGGCTAGGAGGAATACACTTGCCATTTCTTGATCGATGCGATTACCCAAAACCCCTGATAAAATAACGTTTTTGTAGTGATTTTCTTTTAGAAATACTAAAGCCAATTCGGTGTCAATCTCATCTTTTTCTTTTGGATATTTCAATATCTCGGTGTTGTTATTTTCTGCCCACTGAAGGTCTTCAATAGAAGCAGAATCAAAATCTCCTATTAAATATTTTGGTGGTGAGTTTAACTTTTTGAAGATTTTGATTCCAGCATCACATGCGATTGTCAAGGTTGCCTTTTGTATCATTTTCATATAAAATCCCAACGAGCTTCTTTGTTCTGCTCCAGATATTATATAAACTATAGTTTTTTCGCCTCCCAAAATGATTTTAGGTTCATGAGTTTAATTGTTGAATTGTCTTATATAGATTGTCTGCAATTATTTTCGGAGTTAAAGAGTAATTTGTGTGCTCTAAGGATAGGTCTCTTGCAGTTTTATATACCACATAGCTTCCAATTATGCAAGCTTGCAACGTTGTTAAGCCTTGAGCAATATATGATCCGAGAACTCCTGATAATAAATCTCCCGATCCTCCCTTAGCTAGACTTGAATTCCCTGTTATGTTGAAATATGTTTTTTCGCCGTTTGTTATCAAGGTAGTTGATGATTTGAATACGATGGTACAATTCAATTCTTTTGCGTACTCTTCCAAACCAAACACATCATTTTTAACGTTTTTATAAACTTTTGATAGTTCTCCCACATGAGGAGTTATAACAAAATTTTTGTTTAATTTTACATCTTTCTCTTTTAAAATTGATAGAGCGTCTGCATCTAAAACGAACTTTTTGTCATCTTTGTAAGTGTTAACCAATTTTGTAACAAAGTCTTTTGCATTTTCAGTTATACCGGGACCCAAAACTATGACGTTAGATTTTTCGATTTCTTCCTTTAAATTGTCAACGTCTTTTTCTTCAAAATGTTCTTTTTTTAAGGATCTGTAGATTATAGATGGTTCAAGCGCTAAAACGTGTGATGAATCACCCGGTGTAATCAGCTTAACCATACCAGCCCCGGTTTTTTGGGCCCCGATAGCTGAAAGGATAGGGGCACCAGGGTATTTTTCACTACCGGCAAGTATCAAAACCGTTCCAAATTTGTACTTGTAAGAATCTTCAGGTCTGTTTGGGAGTAAGTTCTTAACGGTATTCTCTAGTATTAGTTCCCGATTTATTGAGTTTATCAACGAGTTGTCGAAAGATAGAGGTGCGACCTTTATTTCTCCACAATACTCTCTTGCGGGATAAAGCAGTTGGCCAATTTTTAAAAAGCCAAAGGTAACCGTTTGATCAGCCTCAACTGCGGTTCCCATCACTTCACCTGTGTCAGACGATATCCCTGATGGAACGTCGACTGACAATACCTTTGATCCCGAAGAGTTTATGCGTGTTATTGCTTGGGCAACATCACCTTTGACTTCTCCTGTCAAGCCTATACCTATTAATCCGTCTATTATGAGATCGTATTGAGAATAATTTATCTCATCAATGCGGGAACGATAAATATTAATTTCGTATTTTTTGGCGATTTCGAGTTGCTTTTTAAAGCCAGGACTTCCTTGAGTTGGATCGCCTACTATAAGTATTTCAACGTTGTAACCTCGATTTTTGAGAATTCTACCAGCTGCAATTCCATCACCTGCGTTGTTACCTTTTCCTACTACACAGAGAATGGAAGTAGGTTCAAAGGTTTCTGCTATATCTGCCACAGAAAAAGCCGCTTGTTCCATCAGCGTTTCTGAGGCTATTCCTTTCTCTATAGTCAATTTGTCTATTAATTTTGCCTGGGAGGAAGTAATTATCTTCAATTTATTCACCCCTAGATTTTTTATTTGTTCTCCATGTTCAATATCAAATCATTTTTTGAACACATTTCTTCGGTTTTTGGTCCGTAAGAAATGTAGTCAATATCAACTCCGATTTGTCCTTCAATATACGATAAATATTTTAAGAAATTAATATCGTTGGTATCTTTCCAACCATCCAATTCAGTATAAATAGGTTTGGCAACAAAAAAGTCATAAGAAGAAGATGGAGTATCTTTTGTTTTTCCGTTGACCTCATAATGTGTACAAACTTTTATCTTATCTAACCCGTTTAAAACATCTGCCTTGGTGATTACAAGCCCTGTTAACCCAGACCTTATTTTTGCGTATCTCAAGGCAGGGAGATCTAACCAACCAACCCTTCTTGGTCTTCCAGTTGTCGCCCCATATTCTTTTCCTAATTCCCTAATTTTGTCAGCTTCTTCTCCAAAAATTTCTGTTGGGAAAGGCCCCGATCCTACCCGTGTTGTGTAAGCTTTGAGTACGCCATAAACCTCATCTAGTTCGAACGTTGAAAAACCTACGGAGGAAACTCCATGAGCCATACAAGAAGACGATGTGACAAAAGGATAGGTGCCAAAATCCAAATCTAACAAAACACCTTGGGCTCCTTCAAACAGTACCGATGTACTTCTGAAAACATTCCCCATCTCTACCGCACTAGCGTAATTTATCTTCAATTTCTCCAATTCATTTTTGGTTTTCATTAAGTATTCAAACACATCATCTTTTGAAGTTTTTAATTTATTGCCATACTGAGTACTTTTTAGGTAGTATATATCTTCCAAACGTTCCTTAAGCATTTTTTCATCGAACAGATAGTAGAGTTTTATACCTTCCCTTGATACCTTATCGGTATAGGCAGGTCCAATTCCTCTTTTTGTTGTTCCTATAGGCTTTTTTCTCATACTTTCTATAATTTCGTCTTCTTCTTTGTGCCACGGAAGTACCAAAAAGGTTTCTAAATCAATGTAAAATTTAGAGGACATTCCAGGAAAATCTGCTTCTAGTATATTTAGTTCCTCTACTAGTTTTTCTAAATCTAAAACCATTCCCGCACCTAAAAAACCTTTAGATTGAGAATTGGGCATAATAGAAGGAAGCATGTGATTCACGTATTTTTTGCCTTTGTAATAAATGGTATGACCTGCGTTCGCTCCTCCTGAAAAGCGTACTATCCATTCAAACTTTTCTGAAAAGTAGTTAACAACCTTACCTTTACCTTCATCGCCCCATTGGGCACCCACAATCGACATCTTTTTCATCATTTTTGTACGATGATACGTACCTTCCTCCCTTCCAGTGATAAAAATTCGGTAACTTTTGTTTGCAGTAGTGTGCAAACGAAGTTTTTTTGCTGCTTCGTGCAAAACGTCTTTTTGTAATTGTTTTAGAGTAATTTCCATACCCTCATTTGCTTTTTTTGCAAAAAAGCTTTATTCGTAATGCTTTTGGGGCGATTTCCTAATCTTCATTTGATTCGCAAATGACACATGATTTTGGGGAGTTTAAGGGGTTCACCCCTTAATAATGATAGGTTTCATTGTGCAATATCTTATTAACTCTAAACAGTTGCTCTAAAAGGATCAATACGGCAAATTCGTGTGTGAAAGTTAGTTTGGATAAAGATAAAATAGAATCAGCGTTATTGTAAATTTTATCAGAATGGCCCAAAGGACCACCAACGATAAAATTTATGAATTTAGATCCCGATGAGCTTTTTATCTGTTCATAAAATTGGGAAAATTTTATAGAATCCATCTGTTCTCCTCTTTCATCCAATAAAACGTTGAAAGAATCCGGGAAATATTTTTCGAACTTTTTGAAATCTTTTTCTTTGTAAATTGAAGGAGGTGTCTTGTTTAAATCACCGGACAAAGGAAGTTGTATCAGTTCAATTTTTTCAAACTTCTTTATCCACTTTAAATATTGTTTGACTCCATCTATTATATATGGGCTTTTTAAAGGTCCAATAACTATGATTCTAGTCATTTTTCTTCATTTGGAATATATTTTGTTTTGGAGATCTCTGATTCGGTTAACAATTTTTCTTCTATTGTAAATAATTCTCCATCCAAATTACCTATTAAGTTTTTAAACGATTGTAAAAACAATTTTCCCGTTAAAGGAGATGGCAGGGATACTTTCTCTATTTCACATCCAAAGTGTTCTATTATCGCTTTAACTTTACTGTAAAGCAAATAGAGAGATACATCCCCCTCTTTTGCATTTAAAGTGAGACTGAATTTACCGCTTTGTTTTCTTTCTAAAAATACACTAGCAGGTAAATTCAAATCTATTTCTTGTTTTATTTGTTCTGCTAACCACTTGTCTAAAGTACTTATATGGAATTCCAAAGATATTAGAAAATCTCTGACTCCCATTACAGTTGCTCCCGCAGTGGGATGAGGGTGATTTGGACCAAAATCTGGTTCCCATTCAGGGAAAGACATTTTTTTCGCTAAGAACTCAAATTCACCTTTTCGCAAGGTGTTAATATTTCTACGGTATTCGTTTTTGGCGGATTTTTCGTATAGATATATAGGCAATTCAAAACTTTCAGAGATTTTTTTTGCTAATCTTTTTACAAGATTATTCGCCTCATCAAAGGTCGTTGATATTAGTGGAACAATTGGTATAACATCTACGGCACCTAATCTTGGATGATAACCACTATGATTTCTGAGATCTATATTTTCCACACATATTTTCACCATTTCAAATAAGAAAGCCTCAATTTCGTTTAATTCACCTACAACACTGATGAAGCTCCTATTGAAGTATTCATCACTTTTACAAGAGATAAACCAAATCTTATCATAATTCTCAGAAAGGTCTTTGATTTTGTTGATTAATTCTTTGTTTTTCCCTTCACTAATGTTTGGTAAGGTCTCTACGATTTTCATCATTGTTCACCTCGTAATGTTTTTTTCTACCATTAAACCTTTTGTTGCAATTCCCAATATTATAGAAAAAGTAACAAAAGAAGAACCCCCATTTGATAACAGGGGTAGAGGAATCCCTGTAATAGGTAACATGCCTAGATTCATTCCAATATTTTGAAAAATATGAAAAAAGAACAAAAATGCAGATCCAACATAAAAATACTTCCAAAAAAGGTCTTCGCTTTTTTTGTACCCTTCGTATAGTCTCCAAAGTATTGTTGAATAAAGTATTAGAATCAAGGTTACCCCCAAAAATCCAAACTCTTCTCCGATAACGGCAAAGATAAAATCTGTATGACTTTCAGGTACGAACCCACTCAAATTCATATATCCATTCATATATCCTACCCCTAACAGGCCACCAGAACCTATAGCTTTTATCGCCTGAGCGGTGTTATAATAATAACTTAGAGAGTAAGTTTGAGGAAAGAGAAAGCCTGTTATCCTTCCTTTTTGGTATTCTTGGAGGTTGTAAAAAATTATTGGACTGGCTATCAAAGCTAATCCTAAAGAATACTGCCATAATTTTTCGAACCTTCCTGAAACAAAAACTAGAGCAAACCACGTAAATAATACTATAATTGAAGTACTAAAATCCGGTTCTTTGTATATTAACGCTGTAGAAAAAAAAATCATCATTGATGCAAAGTAAAACCTTTTATTATCATTTTGAGAAAGAACGTAACTGAGATATAATAACAATACCAACTTAAATATTTCAGATGGTTGAAAACCTATAGGTCCCAGCCTTATCCATCTATTAGTCCCACTAACTGGTGTGGTGAAAAGTACCAAAACCAAGCTAAGAATTACTAAATAAAATAGAATAGGGGTATATTTCTTAATAAACCTTTCTGGAACGAAGATGGTAACGGCAAAAAAACCGGACCCTATAATAATCCACATCAATTGTTGATTTTCTATTCCCTCTAAAGGGCTATTGATTACTGCACTTTTAACGGATAAAAATCCTAGAATTGCCAACAACACGTAAGCGATAACAAGGATAAGTTCTATTTTTTTTATATATTCTCTTCTTTCACCTGTTAAATTTGTAATAGAAAAAGAATTCACTTAAAGTATCTCCCTTTACGAATTTCGATAAGAGCTTGCCTTTTATCAACATTATATTATATCATACTGATATATTAAAGAGTAAATTTAAAGCTTTTAAAGGTATAGAATCGGTGGGGAGCGTAGCGAAGGGGCGCTATCTAAAGAGTTTTTAAGAGGAGGAAAAGTCCAATAATGATAGGCGACAATTTAATTCTTTTGGATAAAGTAGATTCGACAAACAACTACATTAAAAAACACTGGAATGAACTACCATCAGAAACTGTAGTTTGGGCTTTGGAACAAACAGAAGGTTACGGAAGGAAAAACAGTAGGTGGTATTCCCCCTTGGGAGGTTTATGGTTTTCTGTGCTTTTTAAACCCCGTAAAAGACCTTTGATTCCATATTATTATTTGAGAATGTATTCTTTAGTAATTTACAACGTTTTGAAAAAAAAATATAAGTTGAACCCCGTCATTAAATGGCCTAACGATATTCTGATAAATTCTAAGAAGGTGTGTGGAATTTTAGGAGAAAGTGTTTATAATGGGGGTTCACCGGGTTGCGTCATAGTGGGAGTAGGAATAAACGTTAACAACGAATTACCTGAAGAAGTCTCCAATAGCTCAATTGCTTTAAAAGATCTCGTTGGCAAAGAAATTGCATTGAGAAAACTTTTGAATGAATTGAACCATGTTGCTTACCATTCATATTATCTAAAATACTTCAAACCCAAAGCGATTTCTGCTATAACAAAATTGTGGTTAAATCATTTGAATGTGAAAATAGGAGATAGGGTCCAAGTATCAACTGAAAATGATGGAACTCTTTATGGAAAAGTAAACGATATTCAGTCAGATTATTTAGAGATAATAGACGATAACGGGGAGATAAAAAAACTAAACTCTGGGGAATTAATTGTGCTATAATCTTTAAGTAAGGTGACAAACGGTTGATAGTTATGATACAATATATTTGTTGAACTTCAATCTGTAAAAATTAATCATAAAATTTAATAATAATTCTTTTTGGGGAATAAGTTTTGATTTTAAAAGAGTAACGATGCAGAGAGTAATTTTTATTTCTTTGGGGAGGTATACAATGGCGCTAAAAGTGCTTATTTCAGAAGAGGAGATACAAAAAAAGATTGAGGATTTGGCTAGCCAAATAGAAAATTATTATAAAAGTATAACTGATGAAATTGTTGCGGTATGTGTGTTAAAAGGATCTGTTAATTTCTTTAGTGATTTAGTAAAAAAGATACATTTAAACGTTAATTATAATTTCATACAGGTATCTAGTTACTCAGGGGATATAACTACAGGAAAAGTAAAGGTAAAAAGTTGGCTTGATGAGCCCCTTGAAAATAAGCATGTTTTAATAGTTGAAGACATTGTAGATACTGGAAACACGTTAAAATATATAGTAAAATATTTAGAGATGCAAAATCCCTCCTCTTTAGAAATTACATCAATAGTTGTAAAAACAATTCACGAACATGGAATTCAAGTAAGGTTTCCTGGATTTGAAATCGGAGATAAATTTGTGGTAGGATACGGATTGGATTATAATGAAAAATATAGAAACTTACCGTACATTGGATATATTGAATAAGGAGGCAAATGTAATATGGATATTGAACAGTACGTATCGAAAGTCAGAGAAGCAGCTAAGTATATTCAAGAAAAAACCATGAAAAAACCTAGAATCGCGATTATTTTGGGTTCTGGATTAGGGAAAATTTCTCAAAATTTAGAGGATCCTCTTTCAATCCCTTATTCTGATATTCCAAACTTCCCTAGCTCCACCGCTCCCGGCCATAAAGGTGAATTAATGATAGGGAGTTTGAGTGGTAAAGATACATTACTGATGAACGGAAGATTTCATTACTACGAAGGGTACACCATGAAAGAGGTAACCTTTCCAATTCGGGTGATGCAAGAATTAGGTATAGAAACTCTCATAGTGACTAATGCGGCAGGAACGTTAAACCCCGATTTTGAAGTTGGTGTGCCTTGCATAATTACAGATCATATCAATTTTTTTGGTGACAATCCATTGATTGGACCAAATTTCGATGATTGGGGTCCTAGATTTCCTGATATGACAGAAGTTTACTCGAAATCTTTGGTGCAAGAAACCTTTAAATCCGCTAAAAAACTAAATATTAAAGTATATTCTGGTGTTTATTTGGGTTTAAGTGGTCCTACATTTGAAACACCTGCTGAAATGGCTATGATGAGAAATTTTGGTGCTGATTTGGTAGGGATGTCGACTGTACCAGAGGCTATTGTTGCAAAACATGCTGGTATGGAGATTTTAGGTATCAGCGCTATAACAGATAAAGCTGTTCCTGAGCAACTGAAAGAAGTTAGTGCAGAAGAAGTTTTGAAGATTGCAGAAAAAACTGGACAAAGTATAGCAGATATCATAATGGACTTAATAGATATCTTTTAGAAGGTGTTTTATTGAAAGTTTTTGTTTCTTTAGTAACTTTTATATTTCTGCCGGTTTTTTTCTTTTCTTATTATGAAGTTTACGATTACTTTTTCATGAAACCGGATACTTATTTTGAATACAATTCAAATTCCACTGGGAAGTTTGGAATTGAGTTTTATTCTATTAACAAATATCCGATAATGGATTCAAATAAATTGTTAGAAAGTGTGTGGTCCCAACCGCGAACGTTGATAGGCGGGCAAATGATGGTAGAATCGTCTAATTATACGCATGCTATTTCGTCTTCTAAGGCGATGGGACTATTTCAATTGAAAAATCCGACGGCAGTGGATTTACACGTTTATAATTCATTTGATCCGTATGACAATCTAAAAGGGGCATTAGAATACCATGGTTATCTTCGGCGGCTTTTTGATGATGAAAGGTTGCAGATTATAGCATACCATGATGGACCTACCGCAGTTATGGCGGGGAAGGTGTCTCCTGCTGGTGAGACATACTACGAGAGGGTAAAAAGAGCCCAACGAAATTATTCTAACACAAAAATATATTCCCCTTATTTCGTAGGAGGTAGAGTGTCTTATTACTCAGAAGATGAAGAAGATAAAATATCTACGGAATTTAAAGGTGGATTTGCTTATAGGAAAGTTGAAATATACGGGAATGTTGGTTTAGAGCTTCCTTTAGAACAAATCCAAGAATTTGATTTCAGGGACATCCAAACAAATTATGGTTATACCTTTTTGTATGTACCTAGAACGAATTTAGGTTTTGGTATTGAAGGGAAAACCGTTCCTGAAGACCTTGTTTTGCGTATAGGTTTACCGTGGCAAAACTTTATTCTGAAAGGGCCGAAAAATCCTGAGTTAATTTATAAACACGAATTAACAAATAATTGGACCTCAAAAATATTAATACATACTGACAATTTGCTACTTTCCAGTTATTTTTCAATATACAACTTAGACCTTTTCGTTGGGTATGAAGTATATGAAAGTTCTATAAATTTAGGTTTTAGATTAGCCTTTTAAAAATTTTTCTGGAAGGGATGGCTATATGGAAAAGTATTTGCAACAAATTAGAGATTGGTGGAAAAATCTAGAAGAAAGAAAAAAACGAAACTATATAGTTTTGTTTTTTTCTGTTATTGTGTTGATAATATTCTTTTCTATATTACTTTCAAGAAAAAGTTATGAGTTTTTTATCGGAGGTTTGGATCAAGCAAATGCTGGTAATATTGTAACAAAGTTCGAAGAAATGGGTATAGAATACAAAGTAGATGATTATGGTAATATTTTCGTTGCGAATCAGAATGTATCAGAACTGAGAATGAGATTAGCCAGCGAAGGCTCATTGGGTTACAAGCTTCAAGGTTATGAGCTTCTTCAGAATCAAGGTTTTGGAGCTACCAGTTACGATAAGCAGGTCAACTATCAGATAGCTTTGGAAGGAGAGTTATCTAGGAGTATAGCTTCTATACAATCGGTACAAAGCGCTCGCGTTCATTTGGTTATTCCTCCAAGAACTTACTACCAAGTTGGTGAAAGTCCAAAGCCTTCAGCCTCTGTTTTGCTAGTATTGAGACCTGGAATGAGTATAACTTCAAACCAAATTAAGGGGATAATTAATTTAGTAGCTGGAGCTGTAGCTGGGTTGCACCCAGAGAATGTAAAAGTAGTAGATAATTTTTCTAACGATTTGAGTGCTCAGGTTGCCGTGGGAGAAGATATTAGTAGTGCTGATACTAAATTTAAGTTAAAAACCGAAATTGAAAAATATTATAAGCAAAAAGTAGAAAGCGGCTTACAATCGGTTTTTGGTTTAGGAAATGTTGTTGTGGTTCCTGAAATAGAATTAAAATGGCAAAAAATAGAAGAAGAACAAAGAAAAGTCGAACCGGTTGTTGATGAAAATGGAATAATTTTAAGCCAGCAGACTAGGTCAGAACAAAGTAGTTCTTCTCCTTCAGGAGGAGTACCGGGTGTTGATTCGAACATCCCCCCCTATACTTATCAAACGCCTACAAGTACAGGAAATTATTACAGTAGCTCTGATGTTATTACCAACTACGATGTCAATGAGATTTATCAAAGGACGATTGAAGATAAAAGCGGGGAAATATCTAATAAGAGTGTTACGCTCTTTATCGATTTTCAAAACAGTAAAGTTGACGATAATCAAGAATTGAGGTCTCAAATCACAAAAGCAGTCTCAACAGCTGTTGGTGCACCTGAAAATAATATCTCTTTAGTTGATATACGGTTCAATAGAGATTTGGAAGCGATGAGAGCAAATGTTGAATATCAATTACAACAGAGAAGACAAAGAATCGCGAATATTGTTATTACTATAATTGTAATCGCATTCATTATGATGCTTATCATCCTTGTTGCTAGAGCTCGTAGAGCCAGAAAGGCTTCAAAACTCGTCGAAGAAAGAAAGCGACAATTAGAATCAAGAGTTGAAGAAGCGATGAAAGAAAGAGGGGTAGAGGTTGAAGAAGTTTCACCTGAACAAGAAAGATTGAGAGAGATTGCAACTTGGGCGGAAAATAATCCAGATGAGGTTGCAGATATCATTAAATCTTGGCTTAAAACTCGTTAAAGGTTAAAAGGAGTTGTTTTAAATGGCTGAAAAGAGTAAAGAGTTAGATGGTTTAAAAAAATCCGCCATATTGTTGGTATTATTGGGGCCTGAGAAAGCTAGTAAAATATTAAAAAAGTTGGATGAAGAAGAGGTCGAACAGTTAACCTTAGAAATAGCAAATTTGGAAAAAATTGATGAAAAAACAAAAAAAACAGTTATGGACGAATTTGGAGAATATATAAAGGCGAAAGATTACATCAACACCGGTGGTGTTGAATATGCGAGAAATCTTCTGGAAAAAACTTTTGGACCAGAAAAAGCCATAGATATAATAGACAGATTGGTATCGAATTTGCAGGTAAAACCTTTTGAATTTTTAAAAAAAGTGGATGTTTCCCAGATGGTTAATGTGTTACAAAATGAACATCCACAAACGGTAGCACTGATCTTATGTTATCTTTCTCCTCAAGCAGCTTCTCAAGTTATTTCTGAACTGCCTGAATCTTTACAATTAGACGTGATAAAAAGAATTTCTACTATGGATTCTGCAAACCCCGATATCGTAAAAGAGATAGAAAGTAGGTTAAAGGATCGTCTTTCCGCTTTCACCGTTCAAACTTTTTCTCAGGTTGGTGGGATAGATGTTACCGCAGAAATAATGAATAATATTGATAGGGCGGTCAGCAATAAAATATTTGATAAACTTTCAGAAAGAGATCCAAAACTGTCCGATGAAATTAGAAGACGAATGTTTGTTTTTGAAGATATTGTCAAGTTGGACGATAGATCTATACAAAGAATACTTCGTGAGGTAGATAGTAAGGATTTAACAATGGCTTTAAAAGGTTCTAGCGAAGAAGTTAAAAATGTCATTTTTAAAAACATGTCCAAAAGGGCTTCACAGATTGTAAAAGAAGAATTAGATTTCATGGGACCTGTTAGAATTAGGGATGTAGATGAGGCTCAGCAAAGAATCATCAACGTAATCAGAAAACTTGAAGAGTCCGGTGAGATTATTATAGCTGGTGGTGGGGCAGGTGAAGAACTGATTGAATAAAAGAATTGTAAATAATAAATTTGTTGTGTTAGACAAAGCCTTTGAATTATCTGTAGAAGAGATAGAGCAAACACAATATGAAGAAAAAAAAAGAGAAAAGGATAAATTTAAAGATCAGATTGAAAAAAATGCTCAAAAAGAAGCTGAAAAAATAATTGAAAATGCTAAAATTACAAGCCAAAAAATCATTGAAAACGCAGAATTAGAAGCTCAAAAGGTAAAAGAAGAGCTAATTAAATACGTAGAAGATAAGAAGAAGGCCCTTGAAGAGGAGCTTAAAAAGGTTAGAACTCAAATTCAAAGGATTTCAAAAGAGTATGATATATATATTAAAGAGTTGTCACAGCAAAGCTTGGTTTTCTGTGAAAATACTATCAAAGCTGTTGTCGAAAGATATTTTAAAGAAAAGATTGACTTTCCTCAGTGGGTGGAAATTATTTTTCAGAATTTTGAAAAAAAACTTTCTTCGTTACAAAATTCCAAAATTAAAATAAGTCCTTCTTTTAATAAAGAATACGCCGATTTAATAAGAGAAAAGTTTTCTGACTTTTTTTACATCATAGAAGATCCTTCTTTGAAAGATAACCAAATAGTTTTGGAAACAGAGCAAGGGATTTTCGATCTAACTCCTCAGACTTTTTTAGAAGACATTTTGAACATGTTGGAGGAAGCTTTAGATGAAAAAAAATAGTTTCGCCTCATCTTTAGCATATTTTACAGATAAATTAACAAACAGACCTTTATTTGAGCTGGAAGGTAAAATTAGTAGAATAATAGGTGTCACAATTGAATCAATTGGTCCCAGTGTAGCTTTAGGGGACCTGTGTAGGATAAAATTGAAAGATGGTTCAAAGATTTTTGCAGAGACCGTTGGTTTTTCCGATAATAAAGTACTGTTGATGCCACTAGAGGATGTAAGCGGAATCTATGTGGGAGCACCGGTAGAAAGAGTAGATAGTAAAATCAACGTGAAAATTAGCTCAGAACTCTTAGGACATGTGTTGGATGGTTTAGGAAGATCAATGGATGGTTCCAAAATAAAGAGCTATGAGAGTAAAAGTATATATAGAGCTGCGCCTAACCCTCTTTTAAGAAACAGGATTAAAGAACCTTTATCCGTAGGAGTGAAGGCGATTGATGGTTTTTTAACTCTTGGTAAAGGCCAAAGAATTGGAATAATGTCAGGAAGTGGCGTAGGGAAAAGTACTTTATTAGGAATGATCGCCAGAAACACGGAAGCAGATATAAACGTCATTGGGTTGATAGGAGAAAGAGGAAGAGAAGTTAAAGATTTTATTGAAAAAGATCTAGGGGAGGAGGGACTAAAAAAATCTGTTTTAATAGTTTCAACTTCAGATTCACCTGCTTTACTAAGAGTAAAAGCTCTTTACACAGCCACCACTATTTCAGAGTATTTTAGAGATTTAGGTTACAATGTTTTATTGATGGTAGATTCGATTACTAGATGGGCTATGGCTCAGAGAGAAATAGGACTTTCCATTGGCGAACCACCAACCACCCGAGGATATACACCGAGCGTCTTTGCAAATATGCCGAAAATTTTAGAAAGAGCCGGGAACTCAGAAAAAGGAAGTATGACTGCAATCTATACAGTATTGGTTGAAGCCGATGATATGAACGATCCAATTGGTGACGCTGTAAGAAGTATAGTTGACGGTCATATTGTTCTTTCAAGAAGCCTCGCAGATTCTTCGCATTATCCCCCGATAGATATCCTTTCCAGTGTAAGTAGGTTGATGAAAGAAGTAGTAGATGAAAAACACCTTAAAGCTGCTATGTTTATTAAAGATATTTACGCTAGCTATGTCAACTCAAAGGATTTAATCGAGGTTGGTGCGTATAAGAAGGGGAGCAATAAAAAAGTAGATATAGCCTTGGAAGAAATAGAAAATATAAATAATTTTTTAATCCAGAGAATAGAAGAAAAAGCCCCATTTGAACAAACGTTGAAAAGGTTATTCGAAATATACCAAAAGTACAACTAGATTTAACTAAATAGCAGGAGGCAGAAAATATTGTTGAAAGCTGAATATGCCATCATCATCTATGTTATAATGATTGTTTTTTTCTTGCTTTTAATTCGAATGTTATCAAAAAGATATTTAAAACCTCCTAAATACAGGAAAGTTAAAGAAAGTATTTCAGCTTATTTGTACCTATTACCTTCTTTTGTAGTTCTGGGAATATTTGTTTTTTGGCCTATATTTTATTCCTTCTATCTGAGCTTTTTTAAGTGGGATTTTCAAAATCAAGATAATCCGATATTTATTGGGTTTCAAAATTATATAGAATTATTTAAATTAAATAGGCCTGTGAATATAACCTTCAACGAAGTATTTTTCAATACACTTCTAATATTCATGACCAATATTCTTATCATTCATTTAATCTTTGACCTAAAAAAGGTAAAGACTCCTAACCAAAAATATTTAGTTATTTCCATGAGTATATTGGGAATAATTTCTTTGTTAACTATTAATTCAATACAGTATCTGAATGTAATAAGCGCTTTAGTTCTTGTAGTTTTTTACACTATTTTGTTATCTTTGCGCTTTTTGGATCAAATGTCTAATAAGATTTTTCTCCGTATAATTTTGTTTATTGGATTATGGATAACCTTTTACTCATTAGGAGTACCGGAAATTATTAGGTTTTTGACTTTGGCAAAAGAACAGTCGTTGTTCATCAAGGCGATATGGAATACCACTTATTATGTTCTACTTTCCACACCTATAACCATTTTGTTTTCCTTGTTAATAGCCTTGTTATTGAATAGGAAATTATATGGCAAAACTGTTTTTAGAACAGTTTATTTTATTCCATTTGTTACTAGTGTCGTGGCAATTTCATTAGTATGGCAGTGGATATTCAATGACAATGGTTTATTAAACTATATTTTAACTCAAATTGGTTTCTCCAAAATTCCTTGGTTGAAGGATCAGAAGTTTACGATACCCACCGTCGCAATAATATCTATATGGAAAATGGTGGGATATTACGCGATAATCTTTTTGGCGGGTTTACAAAATATTGATAAAACTTACTATGAAGCAGCTGAAGTGGATGGAGCTACGCCCTTTCAAAAATTTCAGTTCATTACCTTACCTTTACTATCTCCAACAACTTTTTTTATAATCATAGTTGCAATGATTGGTGCATTTAAAGTCTTTGATGAGATTTTTATTCTGTATGTAGGTATACCCGGACCTTACAACAACAGTGGAATGACCATGGTTTACTACGTGTTTGATATGTTCTATGTTCAACAAAGGATGGGAAGAGCTAGTGCTGCTGCTTACGTGCTTTTTGGAATTATTCTATTGTTTACAATCCTTCAGATGAGAGGTAGCAGAAGAAGAATATATTACGATTCTTAAGGGAGGAAATTATACTTGAATTATTCAAAGTTTGTTAAAACCCTTTGGACTTTGATAGTTTACATACTGTTAGCTGGAAGCGCAATTGTTATGCTCTTGCCTTTTGCCTGGATGGTAATGACCTCTTTGAAAACAAGTAGTGAGATCAACTTGTGGCCTCCAACATGGACAACAAAAAATTTTCAGAATGAATGGGATTTAAATTTGAAATTAACTCCCTCAAAGCCTTCTCCAAGAACAGGCTTAGGTTTATCTGAATTTAGAATCTTATCAACCCAAGAGAGCTACAATCCATACAAATTGGTCTATGAAATAGATGGGGACTTCGTAAGTCGGGGAAGGGTCCAACTCTCTTTAAACAAAATCGATTACACTCACAAAACAAGTATCGAAGTTATGATGTCTGATATATACGATTATATTTCAAATATTGAATTAAGAGAAGATTTATCGAGCTTATTTGCTGTAGAAGATTATTCACTTGAAAACTTCGAAAGTATTTATTTTGGTCTTTTCTCCCAAGAGAACGGTTATTTTAAACAAACTACTACGATAAGAAGGACACAGCAAAGTATAAGCAAAGTTCAAAATTTTATAGATATAACCCTTGAAAGAAACATCAACCTTTTACCATATTTTAGAACGAATCCGAATATGACAGAAAGTCAAAAAGAAAATATTACAAGAAATAAAGAAATATTTTCTGATTATTTGGAAACAATAAAATCGAAAGTCAACGATTTGAATTCAAAACTATCTTCCTATCCAGCGGAGTTAAGAATAATTAGTGAATATGAGGTAGAACAAATAATTAATTTACTCGCTGATTTTTTATCTGAGATTCAAACTTTTGAAGATGGCATACTATCCAACACTAATACTTTGATCCAAAAAAATATTTACGAGCCTATTATGAAAGATATCAACACCTTAACTTTCTATATGTATTTTAAAGAAAAATATAGTGTGGAGCAAGATATTAAAGTTAAAGATGTGAACATAATATTCGACGTTCCTACCAGAAAAACAAAGTATCAAAATATTATAAATGGAATACAGGATAGTGAATTTCCTGAGTCATTTAAACAAATTGTGATTTCATTGGCTAACGAAAGAGATATAGATAATTTGAATCAAGAAGTTGTTTCATATCTTGAGAACGCTTTCTTATATGATGTAAGAAATTCCTTAATAGAAGATCCTAGAAACCTTTCAAAATACACGCAAATCATCAGAACGTTATCAGTGAACCAGGCTACTCTTGAGCAAGCCCAGAAACTACTCCCTAATTCCGACTATAATTTTTTAATAGAACACGTTCAAGGAAAAGAAGAAGAGTTCTCTAGGATATTGGAAAAAAGAAAAGAATATGATAGAATATTAACAGAATTCAATAAGTTTTTTCTTGATACGATCTCCATAGTAAATATTGTTAACGCACCGTCCTTTGTTGATATGATTTTGTACAAAAACAATTCAAATATTGAAATATACACAGTAAACGTACCATCAATTTGGTTGGTTGATGATGTGCCATCTGGAAAAGTTGAATATTCTTTTAATCAGGTATTAGGGAATATATTTCAAAATTATGTGGATGCATGGAATGCTGCCCCGTTTTCTCGATACTATATAAATACTATTTTCGTTGCTCTAGTAACTACGATTTTAGAAATAATATTCGCCTCAATGGCTGCATTTGCATTTTCGAAACTTAATTTTTGGGGAAAGGACTTTATTTTTATAACTTTTTTAGCCACTATGATGATACCTGGAGAGGTCCTATTGGTACCAAATTATATAACTATTAGTAGATTTTCTTGGATAGACAGTTATTATGCTTTGATCATCCCGTGGGTGATTAGTGTTTTTGCCATATTTTTGATCAGACAACAGTTTATGACTGTCCCAAACGAGTTATGGGACGCTGCTAAGATAGACGGATCTTCAAGTTGGAGATTCTTATGGACGGTTATGGTCCCACTTAGTAAACCTGCAATTTTAACAGGTGCGCTGTTAAAATTTGTAGGAAGCTGGAACGCCTTTTTATGGGTTTTGATCGTGACCAAAAGTCCTGAAATGAGAACACTTTCAGTGGGACTGCAAAATTTTAGAACTGATGCGGGAGAGATCTATAATCTTTTAATGGCAGCATCTACCTTTACTATGATTCCTATAGTAATTTTGTTTATATTTTTGCAAAGATATTTCATAGAAGGTATCGCAAGAACTGGATTGAAAGGTTAAATATCAGATTCAACTTAGGAAGTGAGTATAATTCCATTTATTGAATTAGATAGAAGCAAAAGTAAGAAAAGACAATTGCGTGATCATAAAAAACTAAATATTTCTTTTATTTTGCGACTTTTATTTTTAAGCGCCATAATATTCATGTTGGGATTCGTCTCTTTTCAAATATATAGGCAAATAGATTTGTATTACAATTTAAAAGAACAGTACAATGAAATCGAAAAAAGAAAAAAAGAACTGAATGATGAAATCCTGAAGAGAAACCAAGTCCTATTGGACTTAAAAAATCGATTAGCTGACGAAGGAGTTATAATAAATGGTGAAGAATTCCAGCAAATGGATCTTTACAACTTCCCATAAGCCAAATAAAAATCAAATAGAAAAAGCACTGCAACTAGCCAACAAATACGGTGGTGTTTACCTAGAAAGAAATAAGCTCCAGATGAACAAAGAAAACTTTTATTTTGTAATAGATAAGAAACTATCGCTAAACTTTCAATGGGAGGATGGAAAATTATTTTTCCATCCGTCTGTTTCCAAAATAAGATTAAACAATTATTTAAAGAACGGAATTGATTATTTAATAAACGCTGTGTCCCCACAAAAAAGCGATATTATACTTGATTTAACTCTCGGACTTGGAAGTGATGCTTTACTATTGTCTCATTTTTGTAAAGAAGTAGTAGGTTTAGAGGCTTCTTTTCCTATATATGCGGTCGTTGTAGAAAATATAACAAACTACGATTATAAAGAAAACTGGATGAAAGAAGCCTCAAAAAAGATTGAAGTTATCAATTCTGATTTTAAAATTTTTTTAAACGAGCAAAAAGAAGAAAGTTATGACGTTGTTTATTGTGATCCTATGTTCGAGAATCCTCAGTACAAATCAAGCTCTATCAATCCTTTAAGGAAATTTGCTCGATATGACAAAATTACAAAAGTAGATTTAGAAAAGATGGTCAAAATAGCTAAGAAAAAAGTAGTAATCAAAGCACGTTCTAATGACAGTGTATGGGATTTGTACAACTTCGATAAAAAAAATGGAAGTAAAAAAAGCGGGGTATTTTTCGGAGTGATTGAAAAGTGAACAAAGTTTTAGTTATAGCGGGTCCTACAGCTGTTGGAAAAACAGAGATATCCGTTGAAATAGCCAAGAGAATTAATGGCGAAATAATTTGTATGGACTCTAGGCAAATTTATAGTCATCTAATAATCGGTACCGCTGTGCCTGATGAAGAAACAAAAAAAATGGTCCCTCATCACTTATTTGGTTCAATAGATCCACGTATACATTTTACAGCTTTTGATTATAAAAAAATAGCAGAGAAACAGATTAGTGAAGTTCTAAAAAGAGGTAATACACCAATTTTAGTTGGAGGAACAGGTCTATACCTTGATGCTTTGAGGAAAGGGTTTTTAAATGTAAAATCTGACTATGGTTTAAGGACTTATTTAAGAAAATTAGAAAAAAATAATCCTGGCGTGTTGAGAAAAATATTGGTAGATTTGGATCCACAAAGAGCTCTAAAAATACATCCAAACGATTTAAAAAGAATCATTAGAGCCATTGAGATTTACATTATAACCGGTATTAAAATGGGGGATATTGTAAAAGAAAATAGGCAAAGTAACAATTCTTTTGATTATCATATAATCATACTAGATAGGGAAAGGCAAGAATTACATGAAAGGATAAATAAAAGAGTCCACCAAATGATAGATGAAGGCCTGATAGATGAGGTACGAAATCTCTTGTCTTTAGGATATTCTACCACTCTTAACGCTTTAAACACCATAGGTTATAAAGAAGTGATACACTATCTATATGCGAAAATCGATTTTAATGAAATGATTCATCAAATAAAAGTAAACACTCGTAACTATGCCAGAAGGCAGATTATATACTTTCGTAAGATTGAATCTGCAAAATGGATTAATTTGAGCCAAACAACTCAAGAAGATGTAGTAGATCAAATATTATGTGAATTTATTTAAATTTTTCTTATACGAGGGGTGATAACATGGCAGAAAAATTTAATTTGCAAGACCGATTCTTGAACATTCTGAGGATTAACAAGATAGAAGTAAAACTTTATTTAGAAGGGGGATTTCAAACAAGCGGAGTGGTGAGATCTTTTGATGATTATACGGTTTTATTGGAAAAAAATGGCGAACAATCCTTGGTTTATAAACATGCCATAAAAATGATGGCACCTTCAAAATATATTAAACTTTTTCAGGAACAGCCGTCTAAAGATGAGTAGAAAAAGCAAAAGCAAACACTACCCCCCGAAACAAGGGGTAGTTTTCTAGTATTTTTTACACAATAACGTCAAAAGAACTTTGGAGGGAATTAATTTGAAAAAAACTTTACTGATATTTTTGTATATCCTAGTATTTTCTATTTTTGTTATTTCTCAACTATTTCAGCCACCTATAAAAAACTCATACATAACAGCTTCTTTTGGGGAATACAGAGATACTGGAATGGATCCACATTTTCATACAGGGATAGACTTTTCTACTTTTAGCAGAAAGGGAGAACCTGTTTATCCAGCAGCTGAAGGTTCTCTTTATAAGATTTGGTTAAACGATCCTCTTTACGGCAATGCAATATTTTTATACCATGAAGACTCTGATTTAATTAGTGGATATGCCCATTTAAGTGTTTTCTCCGATAAAATATCTAATTATTCTCAATTAGTTCAAAACGAATTTGGGAATCAACGGATCGAAATTATTTTTCCCAAAGGCGGAATCCCAATAAAGCTAAATGAGGTTATAGCTTATTCAGGTGATACAGGGGAAGCTATAGCCCCTCACTTGCATTTTGAGGTTTTAAAGCAATCTGGAGAGGAATTCATCATTTATGATCCACTTGAATTTTTGGAATATCAAGAATCAAGAAATAAATCTTTGGAATTAATGAGAATCAGATCCAATAACAAATATTTTGAAGTTACAGAAAATGGAGAAACCGTTGTAGAATACACAGGTAACTTTCCCCGGATAGACATTAGAGTACGTGAAAAATTAGGGAACAACTCCACTATTCTTCCTAAAAAAGTTTCTATGTATATCAATGGGGTTTTAACCTATAAATTGGATTTTAGCATAATCAAGGAATCCGAAATATACAAAGCTGACTTTGTGTTTGGATATGGTTCAACATCTTCCATATATTGGCTGAAAATGTACTCTGATAACTATTTATCTTCAATAGTTATCAATGACTTTTCAGCATTTTCTAATGAAACTTCAAGGACTTTAAATTTAAATGGAGAGATCGTTTTAGAGGACATATGGGGTAATGAAAAAGTTTATAAATTGAAATTCATAAAACCATAAGAAATGTTAATTTTATTTTTAAACATTAACAATCTATGATTTTTCTTCATTTGTAGAATTTGATTTTTTTGGTATAATTTACCTCGTGGAATTCTAAAGATAACCTGAAATCTCGTGAAAAATTCGAAGAAAGCAAGGAGGCTACAATGTGAAAAAAATGCTCTTTACCAGTGAAAGTGTAACGGAAGGTCATCCTGACAAAATCTGTGATCAAATTTCTGATACTATACTTGATGCTATCCTGGAAAAAGAACCCGAAGAAAATAAGATAAATGCTCGATGTGCTGTGGAAACTTTAGTAACAAGAGGGTTAGTGATAGTAACAGGTGAAGTTAGAACCTCAGCATATATAGATGTCCCAACACTTGTCAGGAATACTATTCTAGATATAGGTTATAACAGAGCTAAATTTGGGTTTGATGGTGAAACATGTGCAGTAATTACTTCTATTGAAGAACAATCAGCTGATATAGCTTTAGGTGTTGACAGGTCGTTAGAAGTTAAATCAAAACAAGAAGAAGAAGATCCTTTTGAAAAAATAGGGGCCGGCGATCAGGGCATTATGTTTGGATATGCCACAAATGAAACGGATGCTTATATGCCGTTACCTATTCTTTTAGCTCACAGACTTGCAAAAAGATTGGCAGATGTTCGAAAATCCGATACATTGGATTTTTTGAGGCCAGACGGTAAAACTCAAGTAACAGTAGAATACGACGAAAATAATAAACCTGTGGGTATAGAGACTATACTTATCTCCACTCAACATTCACCTGATATAAAAAGGCAGGAGTTAGAAGAAGCAATAAAAGAGCATGTAATAATTCCAGTCATACCTGAAAATCTCTTTACAAAAAACACAAAAATTCTTATCAATCCTACAGGAAGATTTGTGATTGGCGGACCTCAAGCAGATACAGGGCTCACTGGAAGGAAGATAATTGTTGATACATATGGCGGTTGGGCTCCACATGGTGGGGGAGCTTTTTCAGGAAAGGATCCCACCAAAGTTGATAGATCCGCTACTTATATGGCAAGATATGTAGCTAAAAATTTAGTAGCAAGTGGTGCTGCAGATGAAGTTTTAATTCAACTTTCTTACGCAATTGGCGTTGCAGAACCTGTTTCAATAAATATTGACACGAAAGGTACCGCGAAGGTCGAAGAAGAAAAAATTTATAAAGTAGTCAAAGAGATATTTGATTTTAGGCCTGCGGCAATAATTAACAACTTAGATCTATTACAACCTATTTACAAAAAAACTGCTGCTTATGGGCATTTTGGAAGAAAAGATGTAGAATTTCCATGGGAAAGATTGGATAAAGTTAAGGAATTGAAAGCAGCATTAGGATTGTAATTCAGTTGAAAAGCGAAGTAGAGAAATACTAACTTTTTTATCCTGAAGACGGTTGCGGGGTAAAAGGACACACAGACCTTTAGTCCTTACGGGTGCGGACGGAGTGGGGTGAAGCCCTTCCTCTCCCTCTCGGCGGGCTAGGGAAAATGAATGAGCGCTAATACAAAGCTTTAGAATTTCTAAAAACAATAAAAAAACAAAAGTTGAGGAGGTATTTTAAAAATTGCCAAATAAAAAATCAGCAGAAAAAAGGGTTAGACAATCAGAAAAAAGAAGGCAAAAAAATCGTGGATATCAAAAGAGAATCAAGGAAATTTCTAAGGAAATAGACAAGAAGATTCAAGAAAATGCTGAAAGGGAAGAATTGATGCAGCTATTAAGTAAGTCTTTTAAAATTATTGACACCGCAAAATCACATGGCGCCGTGCATAAAAATTATGCTGCAAGGAAAAAATCCAAACTACATCTAAAGATAAAAAAATATTTGGGCGAAATGGCACCAGAGAGTTCCTCGGTAAATGAGTAATTGATAGGATTATAACCCCCTTTTTTGGAGGTAATAAAGTTTTGAATTCTTATTCTTATTTACAAATGTATCAAATAAATACAAAGGACGTAAAAAGTTATCCTATCGAATGGAATAAAATTTTTGGAAACAGCAATAAGTCAATAGTTGAAATTGGATTTGGTGGTGGGGAATTTTTAGTAAATTTAGCTAAAGAGAATAATAATTATAATTATGTTGGCATAGAGACATCTCTAACTTCTTGTCACAAAATAAAAAAGAAGATTTTTCTAAATAATTTAAATAACATACAAATAATCTTGGAAGATGCAAAATTTGCCGTCCGAGAATTTTTTTCTGATAACTCGATTAGTAAAGTAATAGTTAACTTCCCATGCCCATGGCCAAAAAGCAAGCATGCAAAAAACCGTCTTTTTGACGAAAAATTTTTAGATACATTATCGTCGGTATTAGAAGTAGATGGTGAAGTGATTTTAACAACCGACGTTTGGACATATGCTTCTGAGGTTAAAGAAAAATTTTTAAGCAACGGATGTTTTGAAGTAAAAAATATATCCGAAATTCAACAATTACCATTCAAAACGAGATACGAAAAAAAGTGGGAAAATGAAGGAAGGAAAAAGTATTTATTAATCGCACAAAAAAGATGCAAAAAAGAGATAAAAAGATTGTTAGAAGGGGAAATTAATTTGCCTCATCAAAAAATCCAGAAAATGAATTTTGATAAATTACAATCTTTGGTTGGATTTAAAAAATCCTCTAAAAACAAAACTTTAGTTATAAAAGATATATATGCTAAATTAGATGGTTCAGAATATTTAGTGAAGGTTTTTTCCGAAGACGATAGGTATATTCAAAGTTACTTTGTTGATGTCATCAAAATAAAAGAAGGTTGGTTAGTAAAATTAGACGATATAGCAAAAGCTTATCGAACCCCTTCAGTCAAAGAGGCGGTAAATATAATTGCCAAGGAGCTAGAAAATTAATGGCTCATATAACGATTTTGGGAGCAGGTAGTTGGGGAACCGCTATAGCGAAACATTTGGTTGGTAACCATCAAAAAGTAACAATTTGGGATAGAGACAAAAAGCTTTTACGAGAAATAAAAAAAGGAAAAAATCCTCGATATTTATCTACCCTAAAACTCCCTGCCAAAGAGATAAATGTTGAATGGGATATAAATGAAAGTTTAAAAAATGCACAAATTGTAATTATAGCTATCCCTGTTCAACATATATCAGAGGTATTGAGCAAAATTCACAAAGACTCTCTTACGAACAAAGATGTTGTTTTTGTCAACCTATCAAAAGGAATGGAAATTAAGAAGCAAAAAATACCCAGTAGAATTTTTGAGGAATATCTGTCAGGGTATAACTATTGTACACTAAGTGGTCCCAGTCATTCAGAAGAAGTAGCAAAAGATGTACCTACGTCAGTTGTAGTTGCAGGTAGAGACAATAAGGTCAACAAATATATACAGGAAATTTTTAGCAATGAAACTTTTAGAGTATATACCAACAATGATTTAATAGGAGTAGAAATCAGTGGTGCAATAAAAAACATATATGCAATAGGTGCAGGTATAATAGATGGATTTGGAAAATGGGATAACACAAAAGCGGCTTTAATCACACGTTCATTGGTTGAAATTATTAGGTATGGAACATATTATGGAGGAAATAAAGAAACGTTCATGGGATTGGCGGGGATTGGAGATCTTGTTGTAACATGTACTAGCTCACATAGCAGAAATAGGTACGTTGGAGAAATGCTTTCAAAAGGTATGAGTTTGAAAACAATTTTGGAACAGATGGTTATGGTTGCAGAAGGGGTCTACACGGCTAAAGCTGTGTATAACGACGCAAAAGAAAAAGAAATTGAAATGCCTATCGCTGCCAAAATTTATCAAGTACTATATGAAGGTTTAGAACCAAAAACAGCTATTTATGAATTAATGACAAGGGATTTGAAATCAGAATTTTTTAATTGAAAGACAGTGTGATATAATTAAACAAGAAAGTCAAATTTTAAGGAGGCATTCGAATGCAAGTTTCTTTAGACCAGCTTTTACAAGCATTGATGGTACGTTTGGAAAGTTTAGAAATTTCTATAGAAGATTTAAAATTTAGAACAAATGTGGCTTTAAGGTTAATCAAGAAAAACGACTTGGTGGATGAGGACAAGGTGAAAGAATCTGTAAAGGAAGAATTAAATGCTTTAAATGAACTAAGTGAAGATAAGATGGATTTAAGCGATGAAAGAATAGAAGAAATCTCAAAAGGAATAATACAATGGATTGATAATGACTTAGATAGTCTAAAGAAAAGAATGGCAGATTACCAGGAAAAAATGAAACAGTTACTTGAGCAAGAAGAAGCGGCAGGTAACATTAGTATTGCACCCCCAGAACTGTTGAACCAATTAGAAAGAACGGGCATTGGAAAGAATCAAAAAGAAAAAGACAAAAATAGTGGAAATATAATCATCCCTTAAAGTTAGATTTTGTAAAACAAAGGCCGGTATCAACTTACCGGCTTTTGTTTTTATACACCCGTTTTGAAAGGCAGACTTCATTAAAAAAACATTCCATGCACTTTGGAGAAATTGACTTACAAATCTTCTGACCAAAATTCACCATTGAACCATTCAAAGGCCCCCATAATTCAGATGGTATAATTTTTCTCAATTGGACTTCAGTTTCTTCAGGTGTTTTTGTTGTTACCCATCCGAGTCTATTGGAAATTCTATGAACGTGTGTATCAACCGCAAGTGCTTCTTTACCAAAAGAAACATACAGAACTATATTGGCTGTTTTTCTCCCCACCCCTGGAAGCTTAATCAACTCTTCTAATTCATCAGGTACTTTTCCGTTATATTTTTCAATTAAAATTTTAGAAATATTAATAATTCTTTCGGATTTTTGTTTGTACATACCTGCAGGTTTGATCAGATCATATAGATCCTGAGGTTTCAATTTAGAAATCTCAAAAACATTTTTGTAGCGAGAAAAAAGTGATTTAAAAGCTTTTTCAGTATTTTCATCCTTTGTTCTTTGGGAAAGCACCGTTTCAATTAGAACCTTATAAGGATTGGTTTCAGAATTAATGCGTGGAAACATATGTATGATCTTTTCTGCTTGATTTTTAATATTTCTCTTCATATTTTCTCCTCATATCCTAAAGTTTTTGGAAACTTTTTAATAAGTTTAAGGGCTCACCCTCTTTTGTGATTTCCCAAACACAGAATTTAATACTTAATGTTTTTGTTTTTGGTGTTTATGGGGTTTACCCTTTTGCAGCCTTGAGAAAAAACTTTTTGCTGATCTGTGCAAAATGGTCTTTTTCTTAATGCTTTTGAATAACTTTCCTAATCTCATTTGCTTTGCTTTTGCCGTTTTACGCAAAAAGCTTTTTAATAATGCTTTAGAAGTAATATCCTCATTCTCATTTGCGAAGCAAATGCGTTCGGGGATCTTAAGGGGTTTACCCCTTAACGCTTAATTATAGCACCAAAATATTAAAATGAATAAAGGGTGAAAATATGAAAAAAATTGTGGTAAAATATAATGAATTGTTTAAATAATATAAACTATAGGAGTGACACCTTTGAAATCTTGTATAATTGCAACAGGTAACGAACTAACAGAAGGTATTATATTAGACAAAAACTCAAAATACCTTGCTGAAAAGCTCAAATATATTGGATACGATACTTTAAAAATAACGAATGTAAAAGATGATTTACCTTTGATAAAATTATCCATTCGAGAAGCATTGGAAATGTGTGATACAATATTTATTACAGGCGGGTTAGGACCAACACAAGATGATTTAACAGTTCAAGCTGTTTCTGAATTTTGTAACATAGATATCGTATTAAATGAAGATTTATTTGAGAAAATAAAACAGTATTATTATAACAAAACTGGAAAATACCTAAGCATATTAAAAAAACAAAGCTATGTTTTAAAAAATGCCGAGATATTACAAAATCCTTTAGGGAGTGCGCCTGGTCAGAAAGTTCAGGTTAATGGTAAAACCATTTATTTATTGCCAGGACCGTATAATGAAATGAAATCAATCTTTGATTCATATATATATAATGAATTAAAAAGTGATGTGAAAAATGACAACATAGAATATTCACTTTATTTTTATGGTTTAACAGAAGCTGAGTTAATGCAAGAAGTTTCTGTTATCTTAAAAAATTGTGATTACTCTACTAAAATTGAAGAATACGTTGGTCCGAGTTTAAGGATTAGGATGCAAAAAAATGACGATTTCGAGCCTATATTGGAAAAGATACTATCTCAACTTAGTAAGTATTTTATTGGTTTCAAAAGTTTAGAAATTTCTTTATTCAACGCATTAACGGAAGCTTCAAAAACACTTTCTTTTGCTGAGTCATGTACCGGAGGTATGCTTTCGGATACATTGGTATCCATTCCAGGTGCTTCTAATGTATTCAAAGGTTCGGTGGTAACGTATTCTAATGATTCAAAAGTAAAATTATTGGATGTTAAAAAAGAAACGATAGAGAAGTTTGGAGCTGTTAGCGAAGAAACTGTCAAAGAAATGGCATATGGTTTGAAGAAAATTATGCAAAGTGATATCTGTGTAGCTGTTAGTGGTATTGCAGGGCCGAGTTCAGGAAGTGAACAAAAACCTGTGGGGACTATATGGTTTGGTTTTCTCACTAATGAAAATTTTGTTGCCCTAAAAGAAGTTTTTTCAGGAGACAGGAATGAAATTCGAAAAAGAGCAACCTATTTTGCTTTTTGGAATATTTTTAATTTGGTTCGAAATCAAAATCCATAGTAAAGTGTATATAACGGTTTAAAATAGGAGGGGATAAAAGTGGCGAATTATGATGTATATTTAAATGTTTTTTTAGAGGAATCCAAAGAAAATATTCAAGAACTTAATGACCTTCTACTTGAACTTGAAAAAGATAAAAGTAATCTAGAAATAATAAACAATATTTTTAGAGTTATTCACACCTTAAAAGGTATGGCAGGGACAATGGAGTTTGATACGTTGGCTAAATTTTTACACAAATTGGAAAATGTGTTAGATTCTTTAAGAAATAAAAACATTGATTTAACCGATGATCTAATGGATTTTTTGTTTAAAACTTCGGACGCTTTGGAAGAGAGTATTTCAGATATCGCGCAAGGAGGGAAGGGCAGCATAGAAAAACTGGAAAAACTGTTAGATAAAATTGACTCGTTTGGAGAATTAGCTGGTTCGTCTAAACCTCCTAAAGATAAAACAGCTGAAAAAGAAGAAAATCCAGTCAACCAGAGTAACGACATTTATTCTAAAATGGACAACAAAACTAAGGAACTTTTGGAGAATGTTTTTAAAAAAGCAAAAGAAAGAAATCTTAACTTTTTAATTTTGAAGGTTATTTTAGAGGATGGTGTTCAGTTAAAACAAGCAAGAGCTTACGCTATACATCACAAATTAGAAGAAAACGGTTGTGAGATAGTTTATACCTATCCTAGTGTCGAAGAGATAGAAAAAGAAAATTTTGATAAAGAGTTGATTTTTGGGGTTGTTACCTCTAAAAGTATTGGGGAGATAGCAGAACTCGTCAATAAAATTGCCGAAGTGGAATCGGTTTATGTTGATGAATTTTCAACAAACAACCTATTTGGTTCAAAAGAGAAGAATAATGATAAGGAAGAAGACTTAAAAAAAGAAGGTTTAGAGAACAACAAAAAAGAAGTTAAGCTTTCAAGAAGTATAAGAGTAGATATAAATAAATTGGATAATTTGATGAATTTAATGGCAGAACTCGTTATAGCTCGAAGTAGAATTATTGAAACTTTAAGTAAGTACGATGTAAAAGAAGTTGATGAAAGCTTAACCCAACTTTCAAGGATAACCTTAGATCTTCAAAATGTTGTTATGAAAATTAGAATGGTTCCTGTTGCGTTTGTCTTCAATCGATTTCCAAGGCTTGTACGGGATCTTGCAAAAGAATTAGGGAAAAAAGTGAACTTTGTTATTCAAGGGGAAGAAACGGAATTAGATAGAACCGTTGTTGATGAGATAGGTGAGCCTTTAGTTCATTTATTAAGGAACTCCATAGATCATGGTATAGAAGGTCCTCACGAGCGTTTGGCCAAAGGTAAACCTGAAACAGGAACGTTGAAGTTATCAGCTAGGCATGAAGGGAACGGAGTTATCATAGAAGTCGAAGATGATGGAAAAGGGTTCGATAAAAATGAAATACTCCGTACAGTTATAAATAAAGGATTGATCAGCTCATCAGAAGCATCAAAATTAAGCGATGATGAGATATACAATTTTGTCTTTTTACCAGGTTTTTCTACTAAAACCGCTGCTACTGAATTGTCAGGTAGAGGGGTTGGAATGGATGTAGTTAAAAGTACTATAGAGAGTTTAAAAGGTACTATTTCTTTGGAAACAAAAAAGGAAAAAGGCACAAAGATAAGTATTAGTTTACCTCTTACCTTGGCAATTATCGAAGCTCTTTTAATAACTGTAAATGATCATGTCTATGCGATACCTATCGCTAACATTGATACAACTCAAAGAATGAGTGATGGTGAGTTAAAAGTTGTCCAGGGTCAAGAAGTTTTCCTTTTGAGAGGGGAAGTAATGCCTGTAGTACGGTTAAGGAAGCTGTTTGGTTATGAAAAGAAAAAAGGTTCTTCAAACGAATATATTATTATTGTGAAATTGGGAAACAAAAAATATGGGGTTGTTGTTGATAAATTATTAGGTCAAGATGATATAGTTATCAAATCCTTGGGGTCTTTGCTGAGTGATGTTAAAGAATTTAGTGGAGGTGCAATTTTAGGAGACGGTAGGATAGCTCTTATATTAGATGTGGCTTCTTTAATATAATAAATAATTTAATTACTAAAGTAATTAAATGAAGGTGTGTAGTAAGGCTAAAGAGTTCTTAAACAAATTTCAGAAGTTAGAAAGGTATTATAAATAGTTGTAAAAGAGGGGGAAATATATGATGGAAGACGTGCTTTCTTTCAAAATTGTGGATCAAGAATATGCTTTGCCAATAGAGAATATAGAAAGTGTTGTAGATAAGACTGATGTAACACCCGTTCCAAATTCAAAATACTTCGTAGTTGGTTTAATAAATTTAAGAGGAAGAATAGTTCCCGTTATAGAATTAACTAAGATTTTAGGAATTGAAGTTCCAGAAGACCACATTTATCAAAATATCCTTGTTTTAAAAATAAACGAAGAGGAAATAGGAATGTATGTAGATGAAGTTGAAAACGTTCTTTCTATCGATCCTGAAAAGTTGGAAAAATTCCAATCAAATGAGTCAGTTTATTCAGATAAAGTTAAAGGCGTTGTAAAGATAGGAAACAGATTGATAGTATATCTTGATTTAGAAAGTATCTTAGAGGCCGAGTTAGAAAAGTAAAAATTTTAAAGTCTTCGGAGGTGTTTTAATGGCTAAAACTGTCTTAATAGTTGATGATGCTGCATTTATGAGAATGATGTTAAAAGACATATTAACGAAAGGAAATTATGAAATAGTCGGAGAAGCTAGCAATGGTCAAGAAGCTGTCGAGAAGTATCAAGAATTAAAACCAGATTTTGTTACTATGGATATAACTATGCCCATAAAAGATGGTATTCAGGCTATAAAAGAGATTAAGAAAATAGACCCTAACGCTAAGATAATAGTTTGCAGCGCAATGGGACAACAAGCTATGGTTATAGAATCCATTCAGGCTGGAGCTAAGGATTTCATTGTAAAACCATTCCAGGCTAATAGGGTTATAGAAGCTTTACAAAAATTGGAGTAGTTTAAATGCCTACTAACTATGCAACTCCAACCAATAATTTGGTTAATGTGTCGTTTTGGTACTTAGCCATAATTTTACTCATCATACTTCTTGGGGTATTTTATTATATACTGGTTAAGACATTAAAACAGGGGCCAAAAAGTAAAGAAGTGAAGATGATAAAAAAATATTATCTTGATAGGAATTTATACGTTGGAGTATTGAAAATTTTTAAAGAATATTACATTATTTTGGCTACTTCCAGTTCCAGTGAGATAATAAGAAAGTTAGAAGAAGAAGAGGTTCAGGAAATCATGAATGAACATCCCAAATTTCTTGAAACCTTTTCAAACATATTGAAAAAAGATAAAATTTCAAGGGAAAGGAAGAGGAAAAATTAGAAAAATAAAAACGATTATAACCCTTATTCTTTTTATTCTGACTCTTAGTTTAATTTTTCCTCAAAATACTATTCAACTCCCAGGAATAGATATACAAATAAACCCAAATGAAGAAGTTAATACTTTAACGCCGACGTTGACAATACTTTTAATCGTAACCGTTTTGTCATTAGCCCCAGGGTTTCTAATGTTATTTACTTCATTTACAAGAATAGTTGTAGTGTTAAGCTTTTTGAGGCAAGCCATGGGCACTAGGCAAGCCCCTCCAAATCAAGTAATGTTGGCTTTGGCACTTTTTTTAACGATAATGATAATGTTTCCTGTTTTTAATGGGGTGTATCAAGAGGCAATTATTCCTTACAATCAAAATGAGATTAACTATCAAGAAGCTATACAAATTAGTTGGCAACAATTCAAAGGTTTTATGATTTCAGAGATTGTAGCCCATAAAAACGAAGACAATATCTATATGCTTTCATCTTCAATAAATATAGAGATAGATAATATCGAAGAAACTCCTTTTCAAATTCTTGTACCAGCATTTGCAATAAGCGAGTTGGAAATCGCCTTCAAAATGAGTATATTACTCTATTTGCCATTTATCATAGTAGATATGGTGGTAGCAAGTATTCTATTATCAATGGGGATGATCATGATACCTCCAATTCTGATTTCTTTACCTTTTAAAATAATGATTTTTGTAATGGTAAATGGATGGGACCTCTTGATTGGTGGATTAGTAAGGAGTTTTGTGGGAGGATGATCTCATGAGTGAAGAGGTACTAATAGAGGTTTTTGAAAACGGTATACTTCTTTTTCTGAAAGTGGTCTCTCCAATTCTAATAATAAGTGTAGCCGTGGGGTTGATTATCAGTGTATTCCAAGCCGTTACACAGCTTCACGAACAAACGTTGACATTTGCACCTAAAATTATAATAACCTTTCTTGCTTTGGTTTTGATGTTCTCTTGGATAATGCAAAACTTATCAGATTTTTCATTTGAGTTATTCACATATTATTTGGGAATGATTTAGGTGGTATTAGAAAACTTAACATACCAATTATGGATTTATTTTTTTATCTTTGCCAGGATGGCTGGAATTACTTTTTTTATCCCTTTTTTTAGTACTGCTTTCGTTCCTGTTCAGGGAAAAGTCTTCATAACGTTATTTATTTCTTATTTGGTGCTTTTTGAGGTTAACGGCACTTTTCCCATAAATTCACCACCTATAGTGATAATATTCTATTTGTTAATGAATTTTGTTTTTGGAAGTAGTGTAGGATTAATCGCCAATATTTTGTTTTATGCTTTTCAATTTGCTGGGGAAACGATAGGTATACAAATGGGATTTGCAATGGCGAATGTTTTCGATCCTGTAACTAGCGATGAGATCTCTTTAATTTCGGAACTTTCATTTTTGTTGAGTATGTTGCTTTTTTTTATCTTTAAAGGGCCATTAATTTTATACTCAATAATTATAGATTCTTTCAACAAGATTCCCGTTGTTTTTACTCTAACTCCTGATGGATTTATGATTTTTTCTCAAAAATTATTTGATGTATTTACTATAGGACTTCAACTTTCTATGCCATTTATTGCATTTATGATACTTTTAAAGGTTGCTTTGGGGATAGTATCTAGATTGATTCCTCAGGTTAATGTTTTTATGGTGGGTATTCCACTACAAATACTGGTAGGATTTTTACTTTTTTTAGGAGTGATTTTGATTTGGGAAGATCAATTTACATCTCTATTCTTTCAACTGATAAAATGGATAAAAAACTCAATGATTCTTCTATTTCAATAAACCTTCAACTCTTTGCTGATCCAGATAAAACAGAAGATCCCACGCCTAGACGGTTAGAAAAAGCTCGAGAAGAAGGTAACATTCCTAAATCGAACGAATTTAACATGGCTGTTGGTTTTTTATCAATTTCCCTTTTCTTGTGGGTAATATTTGAGCCTTTACTTAACGATATTTTTAAGGTATTTTACGATTATTTATCTTTAGATTTAGATTTTTCACCAACAGATTTGCTTGGATATGAGATTAGCGCACATATGAACTTATACATTAAATTGGTACTGTTTTTTGGTGTTGCCGTTGTAGTTTCTACCCTTTTGGGAATGATTCAAACCAAATTTTTGTTTACTTTTAAATCTTTAAAATTGGATTTGAGCAAAATAAATCCCATTAAAGGATTTAAAAGGTTATTTTCTCTAAGATCAGTAGTGGAACTTATAAAAGCTCTTTTAAAATTAAGTATATTAGGATTGTTAACCTATAATATAATAAAATCTAATTGGTATAAGATACTTTCGTTGGCAGAGGAAGAAACTTCTTTCTCCTTTAATGTGATTTTTGATTTAGTTATTAATATACTTTTTCAATTAGGAATAGTTCTGCTTCTACTCAGTTTGTTTGATTTTTGGTATCAGAGGTATGAATATAAAAAAGAGCTAAAAATGAGTAAGTATGAGGTCAAACAAGAACGAAAAGAAATTGAAGGGAACCCTGAAATTAAACAAAGACAAAGAGAATTGATGAGAAATTTAGCAAGAAGTAGGATGATGCAAAAAGTTCCCGAAGCGGACGTTGTTATCACCAATCCTACTCATTATGCCGTTGCGATAGAATACAAACCTGAAGAAATGCAGGCTCCGATAGTTGTAGCAAAAGGGAAAGATGAAGTAGCCTTTAAGATAAGAGATATTGCTTTTAAACATGGAATTCCAATCTTAGAAAGACCTGGTTTGGCAAGGGAAATTTATGAGAAAGTTGACTTAAACGAAGAAATTCCAGAAGATCTATATACCTTAGTTGCAGAAGTACTAGCTTACGTCTACAAACTCAGTTATTAATTCACTGGAGGGTTAGCGATGAATTTTAATAGAATAAAAGGGTTAGATATAGTAATTTCCATACTCATCGTGGGAATAGTTGTGTTGATGGTTATACCTATTCCTACCTTTTTGCTAGACTTTTTGCAACTATTGAACATAATCGTTTCTATTGTAATCTTATTGGCTACCTTATATTTGAAAAGGGCTTTGGATATCTCTATTTTTCCATCTTTGTTATTGGTTATGACCATTTTTAGGTTGGCCTTGAACGTTTCGTCTACTCGTTTAATACTGCTAAACGGTAAAAATTTCGAAGGAAAAGTAATAAGGACCTTCGGTGACTTTGTTGTTGGTGGAAATTATATTGTGGGAATCATCCTCTTTTTGATCCTTGTTATAATACAATTTCTTGTAATAACTAAAGGAACAGAAAGAATATCTGAAGTTGCCGCAAGGTTCACTTTGGATGCCATGCCTGGCAAACAGATGAGTATAGACGCTGACATGTCTTCTGGGTTGATTAACGAAGAAGAAGCTAGGCAAAGAAGAGAAGACATACGAAGAGAAGCTGACTTTTATGGAGCTATGGATGGAGCTAGTAAATTTGTAAGAGGGGATGCGATCGCTGGTTTAATAATAACCCTTATCAATTTAGTTGGGGGTTTAATAATTGGGATGTTACAGCAGGGACTAACGATTGCAGAGGCGGCAGAAGTATTCACCCTACTTACCGTTGGTGATGGGCTAGTTGCTCAAATTCCTGCGTTGTTGATTTCAACCTCTGCAGGTATGATAGTATCAAGAGCCGCTTCAAAAGATAATTTTGGTGTTGATTTAATAAGACAACTTACTTCTGACTCAAGGGTTTTGAATATAGCTGGTGGAATAATAATATTTTTAGGTATGTTGACACCAATTCCAATTTTCCCTTCGTTGATTTTAGGAGGAAGTTTACTTTTTGTAGCTTACGTGAGCAGAGTGAGTGAAGGTCAGCTAGCGTACGAAACTCCTGGGTCAAGCGGGGGGGG
>NZ_JAIP01000016.1:79728-102138 GCF_002924605.1 Petrotoga sp. SL27
AAGCTCTTATTGTTGCACCGATTTTGATTAATAGAGTAATAGTAATAATGCTTCCTATAAAAGCTAACAACCAATTGTAGCGAAAACCTATTTGATCTGCGATATAACCACTTACCAAAGGAATAGTGAATCCAAACAGGGATCCAGCAGCAGAAATAGCTGAAATATAAGATGCTCTTCTCTCACTTGGAATAAAATCATGAACCCATACTGAACTAGCACTCATATCTATGCCAAATCCCAATTCGATTAAACAGGCTCCTATGTAGAAAGCAACAATTGAAGTGTGAGAAGCGATTGTAATAGAACCTATTGCAATTAAACCTTGCCCCATTATTGATACTTTCACACCTTCAAAACGCTTTAGAAGTATGCCTGCTAAACTATTTCCCATGGCTAAAACTACAAGAAAAATGGCCATTGTGAAACCTAAGTATGCAGTAGGCAATTTAAGCTCTTTGACCATATATAATTGCCATATCATTACAATGGTCTGGAAAGCAATTCTTCCTGTCATAGAGTAAATCAAAATTAATCTCATCGTGGTACTTTTAAAAACATCAATTGTGTTTCGAACAAGGGCTTTCCTAAATGAAATTGCCCTATCTCCGTAATTTTCATTTAAAATGAAAATAAGAATGATGGATGTCCGAAGTGCCATTATACCAGCAACATATAAGGGAAAATCTGGACGACCAATTGCAAGAACAGAGGACCACAGTTGGCCCACAGGACATTTGGATATCTGAGGGGCGTGTAATAAAATAAATATATATTCTTAAAAGAGGGGATTTTTGTGAAGTCTTACCCCCCAGAGTTAAAAGCTAACGTTGTTAAAGAGCATGTCGAAAAAGGTGTTTCTCTTTCTTATCTTTTTGAAGAGTTCAACGTGAAACCTAGAACTTATTATTACAAGACGAGGCTCTTCCTGGATACCAGTTCTTTGTCAAAGAAAAAGCATTCTAATTCTAAAACTCGAGGTTTTTGCTATACTGAGAATGGTGATAAGGTTCCTGATGAGTTTGTAATTGCTGAACTAATAAAAATCAAGGAACATAACAATATGTATGTCTCAAAGCATTATTTGAATACTCTTGGTTCTACTAAGCTGTGTGCGTATTTTAGGAAAAACTTTAGTATAATAATCAATCATAAAAAGATGAGACGTTTGAAACACGAAATCGGTTTGGTTGGAAAATATCCAAACCATTCACCACATCCAAGAAGAGGTCCTCAAAAACATATTGCAACAGCTCCTAACCAGTTTTGGGAAATGGATATCAAATACTTCAAAACTAAAGATGGTTATGTACAGGTGTTCAGTATAATTGATACTTTTGATAGACAAATCGTTGGTTCTTACATCGGTCCATCATGTAAATCAAAGGATATAGTTAAAACAATCTTTGAAGCTCTTAGGCACAGAGGAATATCAGGAAAAGGCTTGATTATTAGATCAGATAACGGTACTCAGTTCACTTCTTTGTTAACAGAAAATTTTTTGAGAAATGTTGGTATAATCCATGAGTTTGGATAACCACATAATCCAGATGGTCAAGCCTTTATCGAATCTTTTCATTCAAGTGTCCAAAGAGAGTTTGTGCTTTTGAATACCTTTACCAATATAAGTGATTTCACTATGAAATACAAAGTGTATTTGGATTTTTACCTTAACATTAGACCTCATGGTTTTTTGAACTACTTGACACCAAATGAGTTCCATGTTTCATACAAAGAAAATATAATAGAAATTAAGGAAATCAAAGAAAAACTTACCATTTTTGAGTAAAATCGAGATACTCCTCTCTAATTTCAATATTCGGGGCTCCGTCCAGATACGAAGAAGCAGTTTGTTTGAACGTTGAAGCATTTAAGATTTTAAAAACTATTCCACATCCTTCTGGTATGGTACAAGCTTTAAACAATATATCGGACACAGTACATTCAACCAAGTACCTTGAGAAACATAATAGATGCTCTTGAGTTTGAAATAGATACATCCACACCTATATGTATAATCAAAGAATTGAAAAAGAAGGATATAGATAAGAAGTTTGAGATAAACCTTGAAAAGTTTAAACACCTTACAAAAGAAAGACAAGTATCAGAACTCTTTATATCTTACCTCGTTCATCACTACAAAGAAGAGATTGATCTAAAAAAGATAATTAAAGAGATACAAGATGACAGTTTAATCGAAGAAAGATGTGATTACTACACTAAAGAGTTAATAAACTCAATCTTTGAAAGAAATCCAAAGATAGATTTTGATTCTTTACTAACAAACGTTCAAAAACCAAAAATCTACACAAACAAAAATATAACCTTCAACGAACATCCATTTTATTTGGGAAGGAAAGAAGTTGTAAAAAGGTTTGTGAAAGACTTGAATAAAAAGAATTTAAAAGAGTTTATAGAAAATTACCTGGGTCTTGATACAAGACAAAAAAAGATATTAGAAAAGTTCATAATGAATTACGGTAGGTACTATGATTTAAAAGATATACCCAAAGAAATCCTACCGAAAGTACCAAAAGAGATTAATCCATTCGTGAAAAAATACACGTTGAAAAGAAAGCCTTCTGCTATTTCTTTTTATGTTTTTGAAGGGGAAGAAAGAGAAGAGTTTGCAGAAATTATCGACAATTTTTAATTGAAAAACGCCCATATTGGGCGCCTTTTCAAAATCATTTCAATAACTCTTTTAGTTCTTCTATGGTTATTTCTAACAAGTTATCCCCTATGTAATCTATCGTTTTTTCGCCTGCTTTTCTTATCTTATCTTTTATTTCTTCAGTTAATTGGTTACCAAATCTTTTGCTTAAATTTTTTATAATGAATTCTATAAATCTTTTTCTTTCTCCTTCTCTTTTGCCTTTTTCCACACCTTCTTCAAATAATGAGGCTTCTATCCTTGTCATTCGTATCCCCTCTTTCAATTTGTTTACATACCCTTCCCTTTTTATTCCATCGTACTTTATCATAAATACTTGTTGTACTTTGTATTTATTTAAACCCATGTCCAATCCATTTTCTGCACTTTCGTATTTTCCTGAATATATTACCACCGTGTTTATCTTTCTTCGTTTTTGTCTGATACGTTTATTACAGGTAGTTCTGTTGGTTTTACTGAGATTATCTTTGGTAAGTTCAGTTCATAATATTCGAGGGTTTCGTTTTTGAATAGTACTGACATCTTTTTGAAGATAATGTCTTGATTGTCGCAGGTTATGTTGGTGTCTTTCATCAGCTTTCCCTTTTGGTTACACGATAATTTGTTGAACTATCTAAATATACCATTTTTGAAATAGCCAGTTTTTATTTGAAATTTTGATTAATAATTTATATATTTTGAATGAATCTATTACTTTTTTGAATGAGTGGGGGGAAGGTAAAGATCAAATCTTCTTTTAGAGGAGTTATTGAGCAAAGTTTCCCCTATTTCTTAGGGACGAGCTGCTGAATCAAGGGGAAAAGATTTCTTTAGCTGTTAGACGCAGGAGTTCGAGAGTAATGCTTTTTCCATTCCTTTTGGGTGGGCTGCGGGGCGAAGGGGTGCTAAAAACAGCATCAGAAATGCTGACAAAAAGAAAAATTCATAATATTAAACATCATATTAATATACTGACGAGTAATATACTGACCAGTATATTACTGGTCGGTATATTAGGAATTTGCAATATAATGGTCTATATTCAAATCTATTATATCGAATGCGTTTTTTATTTTGTTAGACCAGTTTAGATTTATGGGGTGTTCTATTCTTGTGGATATCACTGTTTCCAAGTTGAGCGTGTTGGCTAAGTCGTAGTGTTTTTTTAAGTTGGTTAATCCACCAACTTTGGTGATGTCTAAGACGATCCCTGTAGCAATATTTGATACTCTGATTATATCTTCAGGTTGCTCGATTGATTCATCCCAAAAAATTGGGTAAGGTATGTGTAGGTTGCCTAAAGTATTTTCTTTATACTTCGGTGTTGGCTGTTCTAAAGCTAATATTTCAGAGTGTTTCAGAAGTTTTAGGATGTGTCTAATTTCGTGTTGGGAAAATAATCCTTTGAGGTCGATCCAAAGTTTTTTACTTTTAAAAAGTTTCATGGTTTTTTCAAGTTCTGAGAGAGATGGCTTTTCTAAGAACTCTATCTTTATAATCTCCCCATCATTTTGAATTTCAGGGAGTAGATTAAAGATATTGATGCCTTTTTTCCAAAAAATTCTAAAGAGAGATTCTTGTGAGATACTTTTTTTATTGGGGAAAAGTAATTTTGTAGGGTCATAATTGTACTTGCTTGTTAGGTAATCAAAAATCGCTAAAAAAACAGCGGTTTTTGAAGAGTTGTCTCTTTTTATCTTTTCATTGATTTTTTCTTCAATGTTGGGTATGTTTTCAATATCATCTTCCATTTCAAATAGATCTCTAATCATTTCCAATATAGCCATGGTAGTTTTAAACGTTTCACCAAAATAATAATTTGGAGTTGCCGCTCCAACCCCTTGAATACCTTGTTTGTCTATGAATTTAAACATAGCATGCTCTTGCCATTCTATATTTAAATTTTTTAGGATAGTTCTTTCTTGCCAGTAATATACGTCTCTTTTTCTTTCTTTCATAAATTTTTAGCCTTCTTAGTAAATGTTTTGCATGAGTATAAACCAAAATGAAGAAACTAATACTGCATAGGTAGGTGATAAGATTAGCTCTTTTATATTTTTTTCTTTCACAAAGACCAATTTGTACGCCACCCCAGCACCTACTGCTATAATAGACCAAAGGTAGTTTTGAGCCATTACAAAAATGAATATCGCTAACCTTTCTGATGCACCAATTGTATCCTTTTTTTCTTTTTCAAATATGTTGAAAGTTCTGAATAAGAAGCTTCCAAAAGCAGTTGTTACGATCATTCCTACAATATAAAATTGAAAAACATTAGATAAGAAAGAATCTTGGAAAAAGTTTCTGAACAGGTATGACCAAAGAAAAAAGATACCCAAAAATATAATTTCAAAGTAGATGTTGGTGTTTTTGTTTCTTATTCTTAATAAGTCTATACCTATGTGAAGAAGGACGGAGAGTGAAACTATTAGAAGCATCCATCCCGTTAACATATCAAAGTTGAAAGCCAAAAAGACTAATAAGACCCAGATGAGATGTTTATAATAATCGGACTTATCCAAAAATTTATCAGAATAAACATTGGAAAAAGCAAAATCAGATACAAAATGACTTAAAAAGAGAGTTATTGAAAACATAGTTTACCTCCATTAAAATTCTCATATAGTGCTTTAGCTGCCCTTTGCCTTGTAACCCACCCATAGTGTCTGTATTCCGATATTATTCCCAATAGTTTTTTTCGACGACTTTTAATCGTGAGAAGTCTCCCTTTTTTCTTCCTACTTTTGCGCAAGGTTTACCATCGACTTCTACTATATCTGCTGTGAAGTCAATTTTTTGTTTAAGCAAGGAAGATCCCACACCATAAAGGTCTACAGGCACTTCTAGGGTTTCAAATAGGTCTATTTTTTCTTGGTTAAATCCCCCTGAGACCATTATTTTTAAAGCGTTCATTCCTAATTCATCGAATCTTCTTCTTGCCCTCCAGACCATCTCCGGGTTAACCCCTAAAGACGATTTGTCTTTGGGAATAACAGATTTATCTCTTAAGGATCCAGATGTGTCAAATCTAACAGCCCAGATTTTGTCTTTTCCTTCACCAACTATCTTGGACAAATCCCCTCTATCAATATTGGGTTTTTCACCGTATATGTGTTCGTAAAACTCTTTTGCTACTTTGATGGTGGTTCCAATAACATCGTTGTCCCAATCTACTAACACCATTCTATTTACATGCCCATCTATATGTTTGTTGAAAGCAATGGATGCTGCTGACGTGTTTCCATTATACGCCGCAATTAAAGCATGAGGGATGGTCCCAAGAGATTCAGCTCCCCAATAATCAGCATTTGCGTCCGTTGATACTCCAAAGGCCCCAGCTTTCAAAGCTGCATAGCCATCAGTTGTTTGAACCCAAAAATGGTCGAATCTTGCACTAAAAAATAGAATCGGCTTTCCTCTGGCAGCGGCTACAACTTTCTTTACAGCGGTTGCTGTGCTGGTAGCCCTTGCCATCACCCCTAACAGAAGCGTTTCCAAATGTCCAAAAAAGGCAGGATTGCCTTTGATTACGAACACAGGCTCCATCTTCTTTGCTTCGTCTCCATCATTCAAAGCAAGTACTTCTATCTCATTCCATTTATCAACCCATAAACTGTTTAGTGTCATTCTAAGGTCCCATTTTTTATTTGTACAATTTAGAAGGTCTTCTTTGTCCATTCGTGTAGAGGCGTCTTGTATCGACCTTTCTATAGCTAATATTTCATCAAAAATCTCTTTAGCCTTTTCTTCATCTTTGTAGTAACCTGTTCCATAGGTTAAAAGAGCTAGGGCTTCATCTATTCCAACTACTACACAATCTGACCTTGGAAAAAATTGATATGTTACTTCTACTTTTTTCTTGTCTTTTTTTAGGACTTCTACATACCTTGTGAAATACTTGTCGGTGTAGTACCCCATTCTTATTTTGTCTATGGGTACCTTGAAGAGCTTTGGATGTAATCTTTTATTAGCATCATTTAAATCCATTTTCCCACCTTCTGATAAATTTTTTATCCGTCTTGTGACGTTTTTTAAAAGTAGATTGTTAGTTTTGTAAAATGATTTTTAGAATTTTTTATGTAAGCTATGCTTAATCTTTATTTGCGCCCCTTCGCCCCGCAGCCCGCCCATAAGGAAAAAGGAGCTTTACCCTTCACCCAGTTTCTCATCTTTCTAAATCTAGTAGATATTTTTTCCACTTGATACTTGGACTAAACTTTCCTATACTACCGTCGCTTTTTATTACCCTATGGCATGGGATAATAATGGGCAGGGGGTTGTTTTTCATAAGATTTCCCACCGCTCTGTACGATTTTGGATTTCCTGCCTTCGATGCCAATTCTTGGTAGGTAATCACGCTTCCCTTTTTTGTGTTGTACAACGTTTCATAGACCTTTTTTGCAAAAGCTGTTTCACCTGGGAAGTCGAATATTTCTTTTGGGATTTTTTGGAGATCTCCATATAGATATGCATATATTATATCAAAATGTTTCTTTGTTTTCGAGTTGTAATAATTCTCATTTTTATTAGCGCCCCTTCGCCCCGCAGCCCACCCGTCTAAGGAAGGAAAATCTTTATTCTTTTGTCTTGCAGCCGACCCGTTTAAGGAAGGAAAATCTTTATTCTTTTGTCTGGCGGACCACCCGTCTAAGGAAGGAAAATCTTTATTCTTTTGTCTTGCAGCCCACCCTTCTTTTTGAAAGGTTAGCCTTATCTTAGTTATTTTGTCATTTTTGACATAGATTATCACACTACCGATAGGAGTTCCTATTACGGCTTTCATCTTTCCAACTCCTTGAAATCAACGGGAACTATGTACGTAGTTCCTTCCCTCATGGTTATTCCGTAAAAAAGCTCGGCAATTTCCATCACTATTTTATTGTGGGTTATTATCAAAAATTGAGACTTTTTAGAGTTCTCTAATATTAAGTCTGATATTTTGGCAGCGTTTAGGTCATCCAAAGGGGCATCGATTTCATCTAGTATATAAAAAGGACTCGGGTTTAGATTCATGAGTGAGAAGAGAAAAGCTATAGCTATGAGAGCTTTTTCTCCTCCTGAAAAGAGAGAGAGCTTTTGAAAGTTCATCCCAGATTTTTTTACAGATATTTGGATCCCTTTTTCAAACTCTTTGCCTTCACCAATTAATCTGAGTTCACCGTATCCATTTGGAAAAAGTTTTGAGATAAAGAAAGAGAATTCTTTGTTCAGATTGTTAAAAAAAGTATCGAATTGTCGTTGAGCTTCTTCGTCTAGATTTTTTATGCTTTGTTTTAGAGAATTTATTGATTTCATTATATCTTCTTTATTTTTCAGATTTTCTTGGTATTCTTTTTCCACTTCTTCGTATTCGTCTAAAACAGTTAAATCGACAGAACCAAGCTTTTTTAATGAACTTTCCAATTCTTTTTGTTTGTTCCCTAAGGCTTCTATGTCTTTTTCGGATAATTCTTTTAACTCGAACTCTTCTTCATTAATTTCTAAGTTTTGGGCTTTTTCTTTGAGAAATTGCATGTTGTGGATCGCTTCTTTTATTTCAAATTCAATCTCTTGATTTTTTTGTTTTATTGTATTTACTTCATTTTTTAATTGGTCTATACGGTTTTCATAATTTTCCAGGTTTTTAGCTTTGTTGTGTTTGCCTGTTCTACTTTGTTTCATCATTTCAAATAATTTTGAAATTTCGTTGTTGAGAGAGTCCTTTTCTTTGCTGAGTTCGTTTATTGCGGTTTTTATTTTATTGTTTTTTTCTTTTAAGGTATCAAAAAGTGTTTTTGCTTTTTGTTGCTTAATCTTTAGTTCTTTTAATTCATTTTCAATTTCTAACTTTTGATTTTTGTAGTATTCATATTTTTCTTTTATGCTTTTTAGTTCCATTTCTTGGCCTATAAGCTCTTTTTCTATTTGATTGAGTTGTACCCTTTTGTCTTTAAGGATTTCTTCGATCTTGCGTATTTTTTTGGTTGTTTGGGTGGTAATTTGATGGTTACTTTCAATCTCCGTTTTTAGTGAGGAGATCTCTTGATCAAGTGTTTTGTTTTTTTCTTCATAGTTGGCTAATTTTTCGTTGTAGAGAGCTATATTTTCCTGCAAATTTTTAATTTCTTCCTTGATTTTTTTGTAGTCAAGGTCATGTGCGTTCTTTGTTAATGTTGTTTGTCTTAACTCGTCTTTTATAGATTCCAACTCTTCTTTTTGGAGGTTAAGTTTTTCTTTTATTTTATTGTATTGGGTTTGTTTGTTCGAAAGGTCGGTTCTGATTTTTTTTAGCTTTTCTTCGATTTCTGAGACCTCTCTTTTTCTTTTAAGAACGGTAGAAGAATGATCGTATTTAGATTTTCCACCGGTTATGGCACCAGAAGAATAGACCAATTCGCCACCGAGAGTAACTATATTTCCAGGATACTTCATTTTCGATATTTTTATAGCTGTTTCGATATTATCAACTAATAATGCGTTAGAGAAAACGTATTCCATAACTTTTTGGTATTCTTTCTGGTAGTTTATTAAATTAATTACAAAATCTATTGTTCCAGGTTCGTTAAGGTACTTTTGTTGTAATAGAACTTTGGTTCTTAGCAGATCAAGTGGAAGAAGGGTGATTTTACCATTATTGCCTTTTTTTACCAGGTCTAAATATTCTTTTGCCTTTGATGAGTTTTTTATTACTATGTTCTGTATTCTTGAACTGGCTATTGTTGAGACCGCTTCTTCATACCTTTCTTCTGTGTTAATTAAATTAGCAACGACATCCACCACATTGTCGTCATCTTTGAAAGCTTTGAAAAATTCTTTTATCGTTGTTGAGAATCCTTCGTATTCGTTGATCTGTCTGTTTAAAGATTGATATGTGTAAGAAAGGTTCTTTTCTTGTTGTTGAAGAGTGTCGATTTCTGATAAAAGTGTATTGTAAGAGTTTTCTGTTTGTTTTAACTCGTCGGATTTCTTTTTTAACCTTTGTTCTAATTGGATTTCGGTTCCTTTTGAATGAGATAGTAGGTCTTCTATTTCTTTCATTTTCTGAGAGTTATTTTCTAATTTTGTTTTCAGGGTATTTATTTGATCTTTTAGCAAGGTAATTCTTTCTTGGTTACTGCCATATGTTGTCTGAAGGTTTTTTAACTCTGTTTCTTTTCTTTCTTTTTCTTGGAATAACTTGGATAATTCGGATTCTAAATTTTTGATCGTTTCTTCTTGTTTTTCTATTTCCTGTATAATACGATTCTTTTTTTCGTCTATGAGGTTGGTTTTGTTTTGTGTTTTTTCTTCTATTTCTCTAAAATCGCTTTCGTTTTTAGAGAGTTCTTTTAACTGTTGTTCCAGTTTGTTTAATTTTTCTTCTAAAGAGTTTAATTCCCATTCTTTGCTTATTATTGAAGAGTTGTTCTCATTCAGTTCTTCTGTTAATTGGTTTGTTTCATTTTCTATCGTTTGAACCCTTTGCCTGTAGTTTTCTACCATGTCTCCGTTGATTGATAGTTGTTTGTCAGTATCTTCTATTTCGCTTTTTAAATTTCTGTAGCCGCGTTCTACTTCAAAAAGCTCTGATAGCAGAGATTTCATTCTTTGAGAATTGTCTTGTATTTCTTTTTGATGTTTTTCTATCTTTTTTAGAAAAGATATTTTGGAAGCACCAAAATACATCTTTCCTATCCTTTTTATTTCCTTACGATATTCAAGGTATTTTCGTGCCCTCCCAGCCCTAATGGATAAAGATTTTAATCTTTTATCTACGACGAATAGTAAATCGTTTATTCTGTCTAAATTTTCGGTTGTTTTATTCAATAGATTAACCGATATTTCTTTTTTTTCTAAGTATTTGGAAATGTTTGAAGCATCCAATACGATATCTCTAATATTTTCGGGTGAGGAGTTAACTATTTCTCCAATTTGACCTTGCCCAATGATCGAGTAAAAGCTTTTCCCTGTTCCTTTGTTGAAAATATTTTGCACTTCTTTAAGTGTGGCAACTTTGTTGTTTATATAATACCTGTTTGAGGAATCTTTCTCCAATATTTTTGAGATCTTAATTTTTTCATTGTCGTCGTTTTGTACCACCAACGAAACTTTAGCGTAGTTGGAAGAATCATGTCCGTTGCTTGCTATGTGTAATATATCGTTTTTTTCGGATATTCTCATCTGTTTTTGAGACTGCTCTCCTAATAACCATCTAATCGCGTCTACAATATTGGATTTACCGGCTCCGTTTGGACCAATTATCGCGATAATATTTTTATCTAAATTAAAATATGTTCTTCTACCAAAACTTTTAAATCCCTCTATTTCCAGGGATAAGAGTTTCAATTTTAACTCCCCCCAGCATTTTCAAGGCTTTTAATCTTTTCTTCAATAGTTTTAGTGACCTCTTCAACACTTTTACCTTGTTTTAATGCTCTATACATGATACCTATTATTCTCATATCCAGGTATGCGTACCATTTTGGAGATCCTTTTTTTAAACTTTGGTTCCTTAAGAGGTAGCTTGGATGAAAAGTTGGAAAGATTTTAATATTTCCATACCAATCGAAGAAACGTCCACGTGATTGAGTTATCTTAGATTCACCGGTAAAGTAATTCAAAGGTGTGTTGCCAAGAGTTACTATTATTTTTGGTTTGATAACGATTATTTGCCCATCAAGATAAGATTGACAACTTTTAACCTCTTCTTGTGTAGGGACCCTGTTTTGAGGAGGCCGACACTTCACGATGTTTGTGATGAAAACATCTTTTCTTTCCAATTTCGCATATTCTTTGAGCATCTTTTCTAAAAGTTGCCCTGCTCTTCCAACGAAGGGTTCTCCCAAGGCGTCTTCGTCTGCTCCAGGACCTTCACCTACAAACATTATTGGTGAGTCAACATTTCCGGAACCAGGAACAGCGTTAGATCTTGTAAGATTCAAAGGGCACTTTTCACATATCTCTATTCTTTTGGCGATCATTTCTATATTCTTCTGTTTTTCCTCGTCGCCGTATAAGATCATCCATATTCCTCCTCACATTAATCCAAATTCAAACCCATCATCACCATAAGAGATATTTTTATCAGGTATATAATTGATAAAAAAAGATATTCTGAACGAGGTTAAATCAAATTGAGGTAGTAAGGAAAACTTTGACTGTATGTTCAAGGTCCAGCATACAATCTTTTTTTGTATTTCAAACTCGGTGAAATTTAAGTTTTGATCTTCTATATCATAATTAAAGTTAATTTTTGCGAATTCACTTTTATCTCTGTTGTTTATGCGGAACCCTGTTTTTAGATAATCAGAAATACGGTAGGTTGTATTGACTCCAAAAGAGTAATTTGAGTTTTTTTCTAAGAAATTAATGTCTAAGTCGTATAGAGTGTACTCTTCCTTCATGTCAAAATCCCCGTAAATCTTGTTACCATCATGATAAATAAGAAAATATGTCAAAAGTTCTGGAACCATTTTGGCAAAAGTTTTTTCATTAATATATAAGTTATAATCCAATTGCAGCCGATTTCTATTGTACCTCAAATTTTCTCTGTTTTCAATATAATCAATCTTATTCTCTTCTTGATGGTGATAATCAAATTCACTTCTATGTGTTAAAGGGCCAATGACGTTGGTTAGTTTGACGCTTGTGGTATCTGGCTGTACCGTATTAAGATCAGTAATATCAAATTCTGTTTTTGTTTGCAAGGTATTTTTAGTGTTTAATAAATTTATGTTGGTTTGAGTTTGAAGATCTAGTTTTTGCAAATCGGGGAAATTTTCAGTATTTGTTAGATCAAAGCTTCTACTTAACCTTGCGGAATTCGTAAAATTTTTTTCAAATATAGAGAAAGAATATCCTACATAATCGTTGTAATTCAATTCGTCCGTGGCAGAGGGAGTGAGAGAGTTTTCTAAGACTTTGACGTATTCTAAGGAGTGACCAATTTGAAAAACACCTAAATTAATATCTATTCCAGGTTTTAAAGAGTAATTAAAAAGCAATTTTCCAGAAGAGTAGGTTTCACCAGGTATAAAGTCGTTATAATAGTTGAAACGAATCGTATCTTCCATGTTGAATTTTAAATCAAAATTATTTTTATCAATCTCATAAAGGGTATCTTTGTAGGAGAAAGTGTTTTTCGTTGTTAATCTATTTTTTGTGGTTTCGGTTGCGACGATGGTATAAGCGTAATCAAAGTTACCGTACATTTTGGCAAATGTTTCATAGAAGTTGTACTTTCCTGATATGTCTATTTTATTTTCTTTCGTTTTCCATATCTCGGGCATTGAAAGATCGAATATGTCTCCATATGAATGAGAGTTGAACTTAAGTTTTGATAGAGAGATCAAAGATCTCCCATATTTCTTTTGAAACGCTTGAGATTCAACGTTTAAAAATAGAATATCATCAAATCCTGTTGGATTCCAATAAATGTGTGATCTTATATTTTTAAGATCTCCCAAATTAGTTTTTAGTTTTGGAATATTTAAAGATAAAGATTTTTCTTCAGTTACTGGTTCAACTTTAAACTCTAATTTGGCAATTTCACTGGCTTTGTTATCTTCAAAAAATTGGTACATAATTCCTAAGTTGTTATCGTATGTATTTGGGGAATTCAGACCCGTAAAGAGATACAAGCTTCCATATAAAAAAGGGACACCGTATTTTAGGGTCACTTCTTTATCTGTTTCTTGTGTGGCTAGATCGTTGGCTGTGTTGTAAGATAAATGAACCTTCGATCCATTTTCAAACTTGTAATTAATTTCTGTTAGTAGTGAAAATTCGTTATTATCGTATCCAAAGGTGAGCGACATAGGTTCTTCTTCATTTTCTGATAAACTTTGAAAATAGAAAGGTAGGTATAGAACAGGGACTCCAAAAAAACTGAGCACAACGTCTCGGGCTATCAAAAAATATCCTGGGAAAATGTCGACCTTTCGAGCTGAAAAATAATAAGTAATACAATCCTCACACGTTGTTAATTTCGTCTGATTTGTTTCTATAGTATTCGCGTGCATTGGTTTTTGCATACTTTGAGACCATATGCGTACGTCTACTTCTTTCTCTGCCTTATACTTTTGTATGGTATAGGAATTTAAGAAGACTGCTGAATCTTCTTTGAAGTTTACGGTTATTTCTGAGGCTTGTATAGAAATATCTTCGTATAGATAAGTGATATTTCCATAAAAAGTCGCTGCTTTAATCGTTCCATCTTCATTTAATTCACCTTGAGCAGAATCTGCTTTTATCGTAGAACCTTCATACTCTACAAAGACGTTACCTTCTAAAAATAATAAATCATCTTTTAAATAAAAATCTTCACTAGTTATATTTACGGGTGCAGAAAAAAAGGAAGAACCAATAAAAATAAACAATATTATAGAAAAAACCCTTTTCAAGGGCTCGAGAAGTTTATAAGATACTCTTGAATCCAACATTAAGAAAAGAAAAGCACCAATAATACCAAATATTATGTTGGGAATCCAAACGGATATCGTTGGATTTATTATATGCGCTTTTCCCAAAGCTGACAACCAAGCACCAGAGCCTTGATAAATTATGACTAGGACAAACGTTGTAATTACACTCCAAGATTTACTTGTTAGGTTTAAAAACAGGGATAAGGCTGTTCCTAAAATACAAATTACAAAGGGAGCCAACGAGTTAGCAAATTTTGACTGATAGGAAACTATTAGACCGGAGACATCCAAACCAAGCTTGGAAAAAGTAGTTATTTTTTCTTTTAGTTCTTTTGAGGTCATTTCGTTGGCGCTTTTAGAGAAGTTCAGGAATTCTTCAACATCTTCTTGGATATCTAGTTCCAATTGATCAAAAGTGATATCTAAGTCGAGGAATCCATCTTTGTTGGTTCTAAACATCCTTCCATTTTTCATGTACCAACCGTTGGAACCTTTTTGAGCTTGCTGAGCATTGAAAACGGCAGTGTAATCTTTTTTAACCTCGTATAAGAGCACATCGTATAAAACTCCACTTTCTCTATCTATTTGTTTTACAAAGAGGTATCGTCCATCGCCTACATCGACAAATTGGTTTTCTTCGATCTGTGCTTCAGGTCTTTGATAAACGTACCGAGCTATCGCTTCTTTTGCCTTGTAGTTTGATTGTGGTACGATGGTGTCAAAGAGTGCAAAGGTAAAAAAAGATAACAATAAAGAAATTGTCATAAAAGGTATAATTAATTTCTTCATTGGTATTCCCAGCGTTTGTAGAGCGATTATTTCGTTTGCAGAGGAGAGTTTTGAAATAACCCAAAATATACCAAACAGCACTCCCACAGGAATTCCCATGGAGATAAAATACGGTAGATGATACCAAATCAATATCAGTAGTTTTGAAAATCCTACATTGTTTCTAACAATTATTTCTGATAGTTGATAAAGCAACTCCAAGCTAACAAAGACTATAAAAGCGATTAAGCCCATAAAAAATGGAGGTATGAATTCTATCGAAATGTATTTCAAGAGTTTCTTCATTGGTTTTCTTCTCCCAAGAAATAGAAGAGTTCTAAACCGTTATTTCTACATTTGTAAAATTCCCCTGTTAACGTCCAAATAATATTTTCAGAGATGTTTGTGATGAAATCAGAAAAGTCAGCTAAATTGTTTAGTACTTCTATATGAAGTGAAGCGGATTTAATCGATTCTTTGGATTTGTACAAATATGATTTGTAAGCATCGATAAGCCCCTTTACTTCTTCGTTGAGAATACAACTTTTTCTCGCTTTCTCAAAAAAACTTTCTTTTACTTGATCTGTCATTAATTTGGTTGCTTTGATATTGATCAAATCCGATAACGAGGATAAAACATTTGAAAGATTCTCTTTGGTTAGTTCCAGGCTATCTTCAAAATTTGAAGCGTTTACAGCAGAAGGGGTTTTGAGTATTTCAATTATTAATTTTGCATTTTTTTCGCATATATCACCCATGTTTTCAAATATTTGAACTAATTTCGAGCTCATGAAACAAGCTTTTAAGTAAATCCCTGTGTAATTACCAGTGGACAATAAAATAACGCTTTCATAATTTAAACTTGCTTCGATGAAATCTAATCTGTCGTCTTGATTTATTATTTCTTTTGCTAATTTATCGTTTCTTTCTAGATAAGCATCCCCAAATTTATAGTACATTTCTTGAACTATTCTGCCCATTCTCAAAACATTATTTAAATATCGTGTTAATCGATTCAAACTGATGCTGTTGATTTGGCTAACATTCTCTTTTTTGAACAAATTATTTGCCTCCTAAAATCATTCAAACCTTCTGCCAAACCCTAATTTTTTATCTAAGACATTGAGATAATTGTTTCCGTTTCTTTGGGCTAGTTTTATCGTCATCTCACTGGAAGTTACAAATATTGACATTCCTGGTTCCATTCTATGAATGATATCTCCATCACCGGTTACATATGCAAAGCCTTTGCTCATGTTTTTCAAAATGATCTCTATCTTCTGTGTTGGAGGAGCAATGAAAGGCCTAATGTTGAGGGCGTGAGCAGCTAACGGGATGAGTTGAATGACGTTTAGTTCAGGGTGAATGATAGGACCTCCGGCAGATAAGGCGTATGCAGTGGATCCAGTGGGTGTTGATACAATTAATCCGTCACCAGCGAATGAGAATAAAGTGTGTCTCTCAATTTTTACATCAACATTCATAGTGCCTAGTGGTTGGCTTTTTAATAAGACGATATCGTTTAGAACAACGACTTTTTTGGTACCTACATGACATTCTAAAAGGTGCCGAAATGAAAAAGAAATGTTTTCTTTTTGTATATCTTCGATCAATTCTTTTATCTCAGAACTGGAATAAGAACTCAAAAACCCTAAATTCCCCGTATTAACAGCTATTACCGGCTTTGAAAATATTGCGGCAATTTCAGCTATTTTCAAAACCGTCCCATCGCCCCCAAAAATCACGAAAAAATCGGCTGCTTGGGCTTGTTTTTCCTCTACAGTAGAGCCCGCCGCAGCGTAACCCAGAACCTCTATATTGCTTTCATTGAAAGGTTTTAATATGTTTTCTTCAAGGGTATCTTTAGAAAGCTTAAGTGGATTGTAAAAGATAAAGATTTTCATAAAAAATCACACTCCAAGCCTGTAAGCTAAGTCCAATAAAGATTGTACTAAAAACCTGTCTAAAAACATTAATATAAGAAAAGCAATCATTGGAGATAGATCGATATTGCCTATAACTGTGGGTATAAACCTTCTTATAGGATTCAAAATTATGTTGGCAACAGAATCAACAAAACCTCGAAATCTGTTGTATTGGAAGGGCATTATAAAACTTAATAAAGCAGATACAATTATACAAAATTCAAAAAATACTATTACTATTCTTAATATACTTGCTAGCGCTATTAAAAGGTTTGCTATTACAAACATTTTTTTCCTCCCTGTAAGAAGTCCGTTCATTTAAAGATAACGGTTACCAAAGATTTTTGTTCCTATTCTTAAAAGAGTGGCTCCTTCTTCTATGGCCATTTTGTAATCGTTAGTCATCCCCATAGATAATTCCTTTATTGAAGTGTATTTTTTATTTAGGTTGTCTCTAAGTTCTCTTAAGCTTCGAAAGACATTTCTAATAACATGTGTGTTGTCAGTGTAAGGAGCCATCGTCATTAGACCGATTATTTTTATATTTTTAAAAGATGTTGCCTCTTGCAAAAATGCATCTACTTCGTTTGGAATGAGTCCGGCTTTGGAATTTTCACCAGATATGTTAATTTCTAAAAGTACTTTTTGTGTTTTATTTATTTCTTCAGCTCTTTTTTGAATTTCTTCTATTTCTTTCATTCTCCAAACTGAATGTATGTATTCCGCGATAGGAACAATGTATTTTATTTTGTTGGTTTGTATCCTGCCTATGAAATGCCATACAATGGCAAGGTTTTTTAGATCTTCATATTTTTCTCTTAAGTCCTGAGCTCGATTTTCTCCAAAATCTCTGTGCCCTTTCTCGTACAATATTTCTATGGCGTCACTTGGAAAATTCTTTGATACAGCAACTAATTTTATAGAGTTCATATCTCTACCTGATTTTTCAACAATTTTTTGTATCTCATTTAACAAGGTTTGATAATTTTCTATTAGAAAATTATTCATTAAACTCCCCCCATAAACTGATATTTTGATTGGAAGGTTTTTGGGTGTAATTCAATTTTTTATAAGCTTTTTCAGTTGCTACCCTACCACGTGGGGTTCTGATAATGAAACCTGCTTGTAGTAGAAACGGTTCATAGACCTCGCTGATTGAATCAGGCTCTATCCCAATCGATGAAGCTAGGGCATTTATACCTACCGGCCCACCTTCATAGTTTTCTATTATTGTTTTAAGAATTTTTCGATCCATTTTATCTAAGCCATCTTCATCCATTTCTAATAATTTCATAGTATTGTCTACATCTTCGGTTTCTATGATGTTTTTTCCCGAAACTTGAACAAAATCTCTAACCCTTCTCAACAATCTGTTGGCGATCCTGGGAGTTCCCCGGGACCTTTGGGCTAAAATATGGGATGCATCTTCTTTTATTTTTATATTGAGTATCTCTGCACTTCTTTTTATGATTAAGTTGAGGTCTTTTGGAGAGTAGAAATCAACTTCCAAAATTATGCCAAACCTACTTCTCAATGGTGGAGCGATGAGGCCTAATCTCGTAGTAGCTCCCACCAACGTGAAAGGTTGTAGGTCAATCCTTATAGAACGTGCAGAAGGACCTTTCCCTATAACAATGTCAAGTTGAAAATCCTCCATGGCTGAGTATAAGATTTCTTCCACGGTTCTATTCAATCTGTGGATCTCGTCTATGAATAGTACGTCGCCATTTTCTAGGTTGGTTAAAATGGCAGCGAGGTCTCCTGCTTTTTCGATTACAGGGCCGCTTGTAATTTGCAAATTAGCTCCTAGCTCGTTTGAAATCACATAAGCTAAGGTTGTTTTACCTAAACCAGGCGGACCTGCTAAAACTACATGGTCCATCGCTTCTTTTCTTATTTTAGCAGCTTCTATCGCGACTTTTAGCTTTTTTTTTATGTTGTCCTGGCCGATAAATTCATTCAAGTAATTTGGCCTTAATTTCTTTGTTCCTGTATCCTCTCCAATAAAAGAGGGATCCAATAACCTCTTTGGATTTGTATTTTCTTTTTCGATCATTTTAAAAACTCCTTAGAATCTTATGGGTAAACTCTGTAAAGTGTTCGTGCAAAAGGTATAGCTTCCCTTATGTGTTCTAATCCACATATCCAAGCTACGGTTCTTTCAACGCCTAAGCCGAAACCACTGTGTGGAACGCTACCAAACTTTCGTAAATCTATGTACCATTGGTATTGATCTAAAGGTAGATTGAATTCTTTTAATCTGTCTATTAAGATAGATTCTTCCCATATTCTTTCAGAACCCCCTATTATTTCACCATAACCCTCGGGGGCAAGTAAGTCATCACAGAGTACAACGTCAGGATTGGTTTCATCAGGTTGCATATAGAAAGCTTTAGCTTTCCTAGGATATTTCTCCACAAAGAGAGGTTTTTCAAACTGGGAAGCAAGTGCACTTTCTTCATCTGCTCCGAAATCTTCTCCCCATTCTATTTCAAAACCTTTTTTCTTCAGGAAATCAATCGCTTGTGTGTATGTCATTCTTTCAAAAGGAGGTTGAATTTTTTGTAGTTTATTTGTATCCCTACCAATTTCTTTTAGATCATCCGAAGCATTTTCTAATACTCTTTGCATTATGAAAGAAACTAAGTTTTCTTGTAATTTGATATTGTCTTCATGTTTATAAAAAGCTACTTCGGCTTCATTCATCCAAAATTCGATTAAATGTCTTCTTGTTTTTGATTTTTCGGACCTAAAGGTAGGACCAAGGTTGTACACCTTGCCAAAAGACATCGCCGCAGCTTCTAAGTAAAGTTGACCAGTTTGTGCTAGATACACCTCTCCATAATCGAAATAGTCTAATTTGAATGTGTTACCGGCAGATTCTCCTATAGAACCGGTAAATATGGGGGTGTCTATCAAAGTAAAATCATTTTGATTATAAAAATCCCTAATTGCCTTTAAAATTTCGTTTCTAATTTTTAAGATATGAAACTGTCTTCTCGATCTGATCCATAGATGCCTGTTTTCCATTAAAAAGTCTATGCCATGTTCTTTTTTAGAAATAGGGTAGTCTTCAATGGGTTCTTGTATTTTTTTGAAAGAAGTTATGTGTAATTCAACGTTTTCAGGAGATCTTTCGTCTTTTTTTATGGTTCCTTGTAATATTATGCTACTTTCCATCTTTATTTTTCTGATATTTTCAAAGGTTTCATCATCAAAATTTTTCTTTTCAGCTATTCCTTGAATAAAACCTGTTCCATCCCTTAACTGTAAGAAAGCTATTTTACCGCTGCTTCTTTTGTTCCATACCCATCCCCGAAATTCTACTGTTTGATCGATGTGTTTTTTGAAGTCTTTTATATATACCCATTTTGGAATCATGCTGTCACCTCCGTGCGTTAAGGGGGTCCCCCCTTAAAAACCACAAATTCAAGTTCAAAATCTTTTAAAAACATAGTTTGCACAAAGCAGCAAACTTAAAAAATCTTTTTGCACAAGGCTACAAAAGGCTTCGCCCCTTAAGAACCTGTTTTAGCGCCCCTTTGCCCCGCTGCCCGCCCATAAGGATAAAAAGGGTAAACCCCATAATGTTCTGTTTTAGCGCCCTTTCACCCTGCTCCCCACCCATAAAGAAGGTGAAATCAGGGCTTTGCCGCGCTCGTTTATTTTTCTTTTAGTTTTGAATACTCTCTGGCAGCTTCTGTAAAAAAGGTATCCAATTCTTCGTTAACAATGAAAGCAACTTTTTCTGGTGGGAGGTACATTTCTGATACTTCACCTTTGTTTACTACTATTATTTTTCCTTCAGTTAAGGATGGCAACATTGCTGCTGGTATAACCACAAGAGAGGATCCTAAAACTAAGACAAGATCAGAATTTTTCATCAATATTTTAGATTCTGTTAGGTATTTTACAGGTTCTCCAAAGAATACTATATCTGGTTTTATTACGCCACCACAGTTATCACATTTTGGTACTATTTCGTTGTTCATCTTTTCTATTATTTCTTCTTGAGAATACTCTCTATTACATTTTGTGCAGTAATTTTTCCAGCATCCTCCATGGATTTCATAAACTTTTTCTGAACCTGCTTTTTGGTGTAAAGAATCGATGTTTTGAGTTACTATCCCTTTCAATTTTCCTTCCTTTTCAAGTTGAATTAAAAATTTGTGGGTAAAGGTTGGTTCTGCTTTAGTTATGTACTCTAAAAATTTTTTGTGAAACTTATAAAACAAAGAAGGATCACGATAGAAATAATCCAAATCGAAAATCCTTTCGGGATTTTTTATATTTGACTTTGTATAGATCCCGTTTGGGCCTCTAAAATCGGGGATACCTGCGTTAGTAGACATCCCCGCACCACTTAAGACCGCAATGGAATTTGACTTATAAATTAATTCTGCACATTTTTTCGCAACTTCAGACACTTTTCCAACCTTTCAGAAATTTCAAAAGTTCTTGGGCGGCTATTAAAGGACCTTCGTCTTCATAGCCTTCTACACCAAGTTGTGTGCGGAGTATTCCAACTTTTACGTTGCTTTTTACTAGCGTTTCCATGTATCTTCTAGCAATTTTTTCATGTTTTTCTCTTCTTTGGATTGCACCGAAAGGATTTGCAAAGTAACTGTAGGTTAAACCTTTTTCTGCAGTTGTACCTTTTGCCATCCTCGCACCTTTGGAGAATACATCTAATGCCTTATCTACGTCATCAAAAAATTCAATCGGTGGTTTGTTTTCGTCAATTTTTTCATAGTTGTTGGCGTAAAAGAAATAATCAATTTTAGTAGGTTTAATAATGTCTTCATAATTGGAGTAGGGTACAATAACTCTGGCGTTGGTTATGTTTGGATTCATAAAGATACTTCTATCCATAGCGGAGTATGCATAACCCGGTTGTAAGTCGTCGAGTCTGACGAATGCTCCGGTTTCTGTCCCGTATGCAACTACTGTTCCATCTTCTAAAATATCTAATGATCCCATGTCGTCTATCACTATATTTACTTCAGATACTTGTTTTCTGATTCTATTTAAGGCGTCTAATGTTTCAGATTTCCCAGCTCCACTATCTCCCATAATCATTACGTTGAAACTTTTTCCATCTCTTAACTTTATTTCCGCTAATGCCCCATGGACTGGCAGCCTTTCTTCGTCTATAACTATTAAGTTGTGAATTGTCAATATCATTTTCTTCATATAACCAAAGTAATCTATAGAAGGATCATCTCCAACAAGTCCTACGTAAGTTCCATCATCTTCTTTATAGATGATACCATTGTAATCGTCTTCATCTTCAAAAAAACTTTTATTCATACCGAAGATGTATATACCATCAGGTCTTCTGTATTCTAAACTTTCAAAATCTGCAAACTCGAACAGATTTGCTAAACCTGTTGCCATTGCAAGGTATTCTTTGTAAACAGCAACAAATATTAATTTATTGTTAACATATATAGGGAACACCAGCCAGTCTTGAGGATTATCTAAATGAATTTTATTTAATATAGGCCGATCAACAACTTTGAAAATTCCTCTTCTTTTATTTGAGTTTGTATAAAAGATAACGGGTGGTTCCAGTACTACACTCCAAACATATTCCATGTTATATAAAAAATCAGCATTGGCTATTTTAGCTTCTGGTTTAGGTTTAGGACGATCAACTATAAATCCTGCTTGAACTCCACCG
>NZ_JAIP01000016.1:102158-102285 GCF_002924605.1 Petrotoga sp. SL27
CCAAGACTAAGCTTTTTAGATCAGAGTTGTTCTTGACTAAGGATATTTGCTTATGAATCCTCGTTCTTGAATTATGACTGAAAGGATCCGCTTTTTTCATAAATCTGTGTTTTGAACGCCATAGGTT
>NZ_JAIP01000016.1:102295-103848 GCF_002924605.1 Petrotoga sp. SL27
TCCCTATAAATGAAAATTTGGTTCTATCACGAAAATAGTGGGTAATTAAGCTAAAGTTAAATTAAGTTTATCAACGGCAATAAAGGAAAACAAAAAATGCTTACTTACATAAGAAGGTTTCTTGTAATCGAACATCTTTTTAAACTCAAGTACTAATCCCTCGGCTTGAACTGTGCCAAACGCTAACTCTTCTCAATTGTACTTCGATTTCTCCTACTCTGATTATATGAAAGAACATTCTAAATTTAAATATCTTTTAACTTAAAACCTTTGTCAATACCCAGTATTTGTGCTATAATTTTGTTGCTCATGATATCACTCCTCTCTCTCTTTTTATTTTTTTGTTTTTTGTTCTATGAGGAGTGATATCTTTTTTTACCCCTTTTGTCAAGTACCTCATCAACCATTTTTATTATACAGCCGTTTATTGAAAGACTTAAATAAAAAGAATTTAAAAGAGTTCATTGAAAATTACGTTAGTCTTGATGCAAGCCAAAAAAAGACAGTGGAAAAGTTCATAATGAATTACGGTAGGTACTATGATTTAAAAGATATACCCAAAGAAATCCTACCGAAAGTACCAAATGAGATTAATTCATTCGTGAAAAAATACACGTTGAAAAGAAAGCCTTCTGCTGTTTCTTTTTATGTTTTTGAAGGGGAAAAGAGAGGAGAGTTTGTAGAAATTATCGACAATTTTTAATTAAAAAACGCCCTTTTCGGGCGCCTTTTTTGATTCTATCATTAGTTTTGCGATCAATTTTGCAAATGTGGTTTTATCTTTAATTTCAAATTCTTCAAGTGATAAAGACTGGTTGTTTAGGTTTAGAAAAGAATTTTTTATTTTTTGAAAATTTCTTCTACCAGCTGCTCTTTCGTGATTTTTAAGTATTCTGAGACATCTCTTAATATGTTATTTAACGTACCTATTTTAAGAAATTTGTGATCAGGGATGGTTATGTTATGCGAATACCCCATATATTCGGAATTCAATCTTAAATGGCTTCCTGTCTTTCTTAAAATTTTATAATTATATTTTCCAAGTAGATCTGCTAATTCTTTCCCTGAGATATTTCTTGGAACTTTAGACATATGTGAATGTCTCTTCTTTCACAATATGCAATCTTATAATATCAGGAATATCTTCTTCTTTATCAAAGTGACATTTTATAGCATCTTTAATATTTTCTTTCAGCTCATCTAAGGAAGTTCCTTCTGTAAAGATTGATTCTCCCAAAGCCCTAGCGTTATATCCGCTTTCTGGATCTTCTTCTACTATAAATATTATTTCTTTGACTTTCATCAAATTCATCCCCTTTTATTTTCTAGTTTCTAATAATATTATATCATATAGGAACAAATTGTCAGGAAACTGGGCATTAGATCATATTAGATGTCCGTGAAAAAGATCGGAATGAATCACTCTAACTTTTTCTTAATCTAAAACTGCATCTGGATTATTTTCTTCTAGGTTCATTACTACTTTATTAAATAGCATTAAAACACAATGAAAACAAGCATTAATTTCACTAATTTGATTCCTCAACATTCTC
>NZ_JAIP01000044.1:0-253 GCF_002924605.1 Petrotoga sp. SL27
TATAAAAGCGGCAAGATTAGGGAATGCCTTTTCAGCAGAAAAGTTAAAATATGTGGGAGCAATCTGTAATATAAAAAACTATAAAGAACTATTAAAAGAATATCTATAAGCTTTTGCCACGGTAATCCCTATTAAAACATCACATTTATTGATGAGCAAACTACCCGCCTCGTTCATTGAGGCCCCTGTAGTGTACACATCATCTATAATAATAATATTCTTAGGAGGAGTTTGTAGTAATTTTATCTTATTT
>NZ_JAIP01000019.1:0-127 GCF_002924605.1 Petrotoga sp. SL27
GTTTACATCTTTTAATAAAAAACCGTAATTTTCTACTTCTTTTTTTCGGTAGGCTAGTATCCAGTGTCGGATCTGCTATTTTTATTATCGCCATTCTTTGGTCAGCTGCAGCTGAGATAGGCGGGGT
>NZ_JAIP01000019.1:137-264 GCF_002924605.1 Petrotoga sp. SL27
GTTTACATCTTTTAATAAAAAACCGTAATTTTCTACTTCTTTTTTTCGGTAGGCTAGTATCCAGTGTCGGATCTGCTATTTTTATTATCGCCATTCTTTGGTCAGCTGCAGCTGAGATAGGCGGGGG
>NZ_JAIP01000019.1:274-75750 GCF_002924605.1 Petrotoga sp. SL27
CATTTAACGATGGAGGGTCCCTGTGGATTGGCCAGTATTCTTCCCCTTCAATGTCTCCTTTTTCATCGATAGGTTTCCCCAAAAGGTTGACCATCCTTCCCAATGTGGTATCTCCAACGGGAACTTAATCTTTTTAGCACCTTTATTATGTAAAGTGTCACCAGCAGCTACAAGAGATCCACCAGTATCTATTATATCATCAAAAATTATACAATTGGATCCTTCTACTTCTCCTATTACGTTGATAACTTCTGCAACGTTATCTTTAGGTCTCCTTTTGTCTAGAATGGCTAAAGAACAACCTAATTTTTGTGCAAACTTTCTAGCTCTTTTTACCCCACCGACATCTGGGGAAACTACCACGGTGTCATTTTGCGTCAATTTCATTTCTTCTAAAAAATATCTTGAGAAAATAGGAAAGCTCCAAAGATTATCGACCGGTATATCAAAGAACCCTTGGATTTGCTCGGCATGAAGATCTATTGTGACTACCCTTGTTGCTCCAGCGGTTGTGATTAAGTTAGCAACGAGCTTTGCAGTGATGGGATCCCTACCCCTTGCTTTTCTATCTTGTCGAGCATACCCAAAGTATGGAATTATAACAGATATAGATGCAGCAGACGCCCTTCTTAAGGCATCTATCATTATCAATAATTCCATAATATTATTATTAACGGGGGGAGCAATGGATTGAATTATATATGCATCGAATCCTCTGACTGTTTCGTTAATTTTTACATTTACTTCACCATCTGCAAAAGTTGATACTTCACAGTCCCCCAACCTTGTACCCATGTATTCTACAATTTTTTTCGCCAAAGGAAGGTTAGAATTTCCTGCAAACACCTTGAATTGATTCTCGTTAGTTGGCATCTTTATACTCCCTTCTCAACATTTTCTGAATTCCTTTTTAACACCCAATTTTCTTTGTTTATTTGATGTGCTCTTGCTAAGGCTAAAGCATTGTCTGGCACGTCTTTTGTTATTACAGACCCCGCTCCAATAAGAGAATTTTTACCAACATTAACAGGCGCAACTAAAGAGGTGTTACTTCCAATGAAGGCTCCATCATCTATAAAGGTCTTGTTCTTCTTCTTACCATCATAATTACATGTTATGGTTCCTGCACCAACGTTCACATCTTTTCCAACATAAGTGTCACCCAAATAAGTTAAATGCTGTGCTTTGCTGTTACAGGATATTTTCGTTTTCTTAGTTTCAACGAAATTACCAATTTTAACGTTTTCTTGTAATTCTGTTCCTTCTCTCAGCCTTGAAAAAGGACCTATTGAAACATTTTTTTGTATTTTACTTAATTCGCATTCTGAGCGAATTATTTTCACGTTATCTTCTATAATGCAATCCTTGATCCTTGTTAATGGGCCTATTTCACAATCTTCGCCAATAGTCGTTTTTCCATATATAAATGTTTGAGGATAAATTATTGTATCAGGCCCAATGCTTACATCAACAGAAATATATGTGGAATCTGGATCCTGTATTGTAACTCCATTTAACATGTGTTTCTTTAAAATTTCATATCTTATCTTTTTTTCGGCTTCTGCTAACTGTATCCTATCGTTTACGCCTATAACTTCTATTTCATTTTCTAATTCTACCACACCAACTTTTTCCAAATACTCAAAAACTTCGGTCAAATAATATTCTCCTTGGGCATTTTGGGGAGTTATATGGTGCAAAGCTTCTTTTAGTTGGTTTCCTTTATAAACTGCAATCCCTGTATAAACTTCTTTTATTTGCTTTTCAGAAGTATCAGCATCTTTTTCCTCAACAATTTTAACAAATTTATCTTCGTTCTTTATTATGCGTCCATACCCAGTTGGATCCTCTAATCTTACCGAGAGTATGGTCGAACTGTTATTATCTTTTAAATGTCTTTCAATAAGAGAATTTAAAGTATTGTAAGAGATAAAAGGCACATCTCCGTAAAGTATCAAGATATCGCTACTATCAAGAAATTTTTCTGCACAGAGCACAGCGTGACCAGTTCCTAATCTTTCTTTTTGCTCAAAAATTTTAACATCATCATCTAACAAGTCTTTTACTTGATCTTTGCCGTTTCCTAGAACTATCCCGATGTCGTTGCTTATTTTTTTTGCGACATCTATAACCCAATTTATCATTGGCTTATCTATAATTTTATGTGCAACTTTTGGGATCTTTGATTTCATTCGCTTTCCTTGCCCAGCGGCAAGTATTAATACTTTTATATCTACCTCCTCCTTTCATACATGGACGTTAAGGGAATTACCCTTTAAGATCCCCAAACACATTTGCATGGTACATCGTTTGCTACGCAAACGAGATTTTGGAAGACATTTCTAAAGCAACACATCATTTGCAAAGCAAATGATGGTTCGGATATTACTTCAAAAGCAACATGAAAAAACTTTTTGCACAAGGCTGCAACATGATACGTCATTTGCTTCGCAAATGAGAATTAGGATGTTACTTCTAAAACATTGTGAAAATGCCTTTTTGCATAAAACGTCAAAAAATAATTACAGCCTTGTAAGACATTCTTTAATGATCTCTTCTGTTTTCAGATCTTCTAAATCAAGTTGACCTATGACTTTCATAATTTCATATCTTTGAAATCCTAGTGTTTCTAACGCCTCTATAGCTTCTTTTAGATTATTATTTCCATACGATTGAATATCTGCCCCAGTTGAATAGGCACTGAAAGAGTTGGAAAGTTCAGATATTAGTCTTTCTGCTGTTTTCTTACCTATGCCGGGCAGGTTTGAAAGAAGCATTGTGTCTTGGGTGTTTATCATCTGTATAAATTCTTCGGCATTAGTTTTTCTAAGGATTTTTGATGCAATTCTTGGCCCGATCTTTGAAACTTTTTTTAAACTTTCGAACACATCTCTTTCTATTTTATCTTTAAAAATATAAAGTGATGTGTTCCATTCGTTTATTTCAAGAGATGCAAAAAAATCGTATTGGTCACCTTTTTTTAAGTATCTTATAACGTTGAACGAAGGATATGCTTCCAAAGTTAAAGCTCCAATTTTGATCAGAACTTTATCTTCCTCAAAATCTTCAATGGTAGCGTTGATTTTTCTTATCATAATTATATACCTCAATAAAAATATCTACAATCCCACTAAATTAGTGGATATTAATTCTTTAATTTTTCCAACAAGATACAAAGAACCAGTAACAAAATAAATATCGCTTTTTTCTGATAAAAGTTTATTGAAACCATCCGATGGGTCTTTTATAAATTCAACAGTTTTGGTATGCTTTTTAAATTCTTCATATATTAATTCTGGATGTCTTCCCCTTTCAGTAGGGACTGATGTTACGATAATTTTATCAAAAACTGAAGCAAAAATTCGTGACATTTTTTCGTAATCTTTATCGTCCAATATTCCAATCAAGGCGACTTTTTTCTGAGTAGGAAAGTAAAGCTCGATACTTTTTTCTAATTGTTGGGCAGCAGCGAAATTGTGAGCACCGTCGAAAACTATATTTTTACCATTTGTTTCTGTGTACTCAAACCTTCCTTCCCAATAAAAGTTTGCCATAGTTTCTCGGACTTTCTCAACAGATAGAACTTTTCCAAATTTTTGCATAAACCCTTCTGCTACTGCCAAAGATGTAGTAACATTTTCCATTTGAAACGTACCATTAGCACCAAAAATCAGATCTTTAATTTCATAATTAAGGCCATAATAATCTAACATATTATTGTTAATATAATATTGATGGTTGGTAGAGTGAAAATCTTTTCCATATTCATAAATCTTTTCTGCACTAACTTCTTTAGCTTTATCAAGAATTACTTTCTTTGGCTTTTCGTCTATATTTCCCAATATCAAATAATTGTTTTTCTTTATAATACCTGCTTTCTCATAAGCTATCGCTTCAAGAGAATCGCCTAAGGTTTTGATATGGTCTTTAGATATAGAGGTTATTACTGAAATATCAGAATTAACAATATTAGTAGCATCCAGTCTTCCACCTAAACCCACTTCAATGATGCCTACATCTACTTTTTGTTTTTCAAAATACTTAAAAGCCATAGCTGTTGTTATTTCAAAAAATGAAGGTGCGTAATCTTCACCTTTTAGATCCATTTTTTTTATTTCTTCTTCAATTTCATTGTAGATATCTATAAATTCTCTTTCAGAAATGTTTTCTCCATTCAACTTTATTCTCTCTGTTAATGAAACCAAATGTGGAGATATAAAAGTACCAACTCTCAATCCATTATATCTTAAAATTTGTGATAATGCAGTGGTAACACTTCCTTTTCCGTTAGTACCTGTGATGTGTATACTATTGAAAGAGTTCTGGGGATTTCCTATGCGTTTAGTTAGTTCTTCTATCCTTTCAAGGCCTAACTTTACCTTGAAATTTGCTCCTCCTCTTTGATAAAGATAATCAACCAAATTTGTAAATTCCATTTAACTAATCTCCTTTAAGAGTGCTTGTAATTTTGCATATTTTTTCTCACTTTCTATCAAATCTTCTTTTGTTTTTTCAACTATATCTGGATCGGCCTTTTCTACGAAATTTTTATTCGATAATTTTTTCTTATATACTTCTATATCTTTTGTTAGCTTATCCAATTTTTTTGTTAATCTCTGTTTTTCGGTATCAATGTCTATGTAATCGCCTAAAGGTATGTAAGCTTCCACACTTTCATCTACATAGGCAGTGGCGGATTTTACCGGTTTCACTTCGGTTTGAGTTATATCTTTCAAAAAAGCTAAATGTTCAATTAAAATTATGTTTTTTTCTATAAAATCATCTTTTTTTGTAATAATTTTATATTTCAAGTCAACCTTTTGGGTTTGGGGCATATCCATTTCCGCTTTAACGTTTCTTATACCCTTTACTAACTCCATAACCTTCGAAAATACCTTTTCCGCTTGAGGATAAAGGTTATCTTCGTTTGGCTCTGGCCACTTAGCTCTTATCAATAATTCTGAATCTTTTTCTATAGGCAATTTTTGCCATAGTTCTTCTGATATATAAGGCATAAAAGGATGTAATAAACGTAATGAAGAATCAAACACTTGCAAGATAACGTTTTGCACTGTCAATCTATCCTTGCGACTAGAATTTAACCTATTTTTTGAGGCTTCTATATACCAATCACATAATTCATTCCAGAAAAAATCGTATAGTTTTCTTGCAGCTTGATCGTAGTTATAACCTTCTAAATCTTTGCTAATTTCTAATATTGTAGAATTCAATCTAGTTAAAATCCATTTGTCTTCAATTTTTAAATCTTCGTCCTTAAGTACGGTTTTTTCATAGTCTTCCATATTTAAAAGTACAAATCTAGCCGCGTTCCATATTTTATTTGCAAACTTTCTGTAAGCATCAAAGGACCCAACATCTAATTTAATATCTCTTCCTTGAGCAGCTAAAACTGATAAAGTAAATCTAACAGGATCCGTTCCGTATTCGTTAATTACTTCGAGGGGATCTACACCGTTACCTAACGATTTAGACATCTTTCTTCCATATTTGTCTCTTACCAATTGATGCAAGTAAACATCATGAAAGGGCTTCTCACCCATGAATTTTTCTCCCATCATTATCATTCTTGCAACCCAAAAAAAGATTATATCAAATCCAGTGACTAACAAATCGGTTGGATAATATTTTTTTAGATCTTCCGTTTCTTCGGGCCATCCTAGTGTGGAAAAAGGCCAAAGGGCAGAGGAAAACCAGGTATCTAATACATCCTCATCTTGTTTTAAATCCGAAGATCCACATTTTTCACATGTTTTAACGTCTTCAACGGATACGTTCACATGCCCACAGTTTTGGCAATACCACACAGGGATTCTATGTCCCCACCAAAGTTGCCTCGATATACACCAGTCCCTTATTTCATACATCCAGTTAAGATAAACTTTTTTCCATCTTTCAGGGTAAAATTTTATTTCATCATTTTCCACTACTTGTATTGCTTTTTCTGCCAAGGGTTTCATTTTTACAAACCATTGATCCATTAGGAGAGGTTCTATAACGCTATCACATCTGTAACAATGTCCGACTGAATGAGTATAATCCTCCTCTTTTTCTAAAAATCCATCTTTTTTCAAGTCTTCAACGATTCTTTCCCTAGCTATATACCTATCTAATCCAGCGTACTTACCACCGTTTTCGTTTATTTTTGCATTTTCATCTATAATTTGTATTCTTTCTAAGTTGTGTCTTAAACCGATTTGATAATCATTTGGATCATGGGCAGGTGTAACCTTGACGACACCTGTACCAAATTTCGGATCTACGTAAGGGTCAGCTATAATTTTCAATTTCCTGCCGACAATTGGTAAAATGACGATTTTTCCAACTAAATTCTTATACCTTTCATCGGAAGGATTAACAGCAAGTGCTGTATCTCCTAACATAGTTTCAGGTCTAGTGGTTGCAACAGTTACATAGTTTTGAGAATTTTCAAGAGGATATTTTATATACCAAAGCTTGCCTTTTTCTTCAATGTGCTCAACCTCGTCGTCTGCAAGAACGGTTCCACAGGAAGGGCACCAGTTCACTATATACTTTCCTTTGTATATTAAACCTTCATTGTACAGCGAAACAAAAACCTTTTTTACAGCTTGATTAAGCCCTTCGTCTAAGGTAAATCTTTCTCTGCTCCAATCCACAGAAGCCGCCAAGGCTTTTATCTGTTCACGTATATGATTACGATATTTGTTTGCCCAATCCCAAGTGATCTTTAAGAATTCTTCTCTAGTATAATCTTCTTTTCTTTTACCTTCTTCTTTTAAAAGATACTGTTCAACAACGTGTTGTGTTGCTATGCCTGCATGATCTTCTCCTGGTATCCAAACTGTTTCTTTACCTTTCATTCTATTATATCTTACGGAAATATCCTGAAGAACGATATTCAAGGCATGACCGATGTGTATTCTTCCGGTAATATTTGGAGGAGGAATGACTATACTGAACTTACCATTTCCTTCCTTTGGTCCAAAGGAGTTGGTTTCCTCCCAAATTTTATACCATTTATTTTCAAGTTCGTGTGGCATGTATCTTTTTCCAATATCCATTAAGGCAACCTCCTAAATTTTTGATGAAAGGTGTAAATCTAATTTTTTATTCTCTAATTTATTAAGTAAAAGATTCAATTTATTCTTTCTCTTCTTTAGGCTCATTTAGAACTTCTTGGTTCTCATCTTCTCTTTCTAAATCAACTGGAGAAGGAAGTTCACTTTTTTTTGATTTTCTTTCCGTTCTTTCTGAAGAAATCAAAAGGAAGATTGATTTCTCTTCTTTTGAACAAAGCTGCCTCCGGTGAGAATATTCCTTTATATCTAATGGGCTTTTCCATTGCCTCAACTTCTGTTAAAAGAATGACAGATATGATCCTTAATATGAACCCTATAATAAAAATCAACTGAATCCCATGATAGGGGTCTCCCATAAAATGGATCTTTATATTTTCGAGATGATTTGCTAAGAATCCCCCACTCAGTGACCCAAAAATAGCTGCAATACCAGCGATGAAAGAGTTGGCTGCGATGAAATTTTCGGATGGTTCTTTGGATATTTCTAAGAGTAGATTAAAGATAGCTAAATTGATCGCTGACCAAGCGAAGGCGGCAAATATCGCATTTAAGAATAAAATACTCCTATAATTACTTTCATTCATTAAAAAGTACATCATTGGGCTGAAAGTTGACAATAAAATTCCCAAACTTAGAACGTTTTTACTACCGAACCTGTCTGCCACTGCTCCATAAAGTAAATACAAAAAAATAGAGATAACGCTTGTTAATATTCCCATATTTCCAAGAAATTGATAATTTATATTCAAAATCGCAACTTCATAATAAGAAAAGTAAGGTCTTGCAAATTCTATCCCAAAGCTCCAAACAAACATAAAAACCAAGAAATTTCCAAAGTTTCTATCCTTAAACGGTACAAAAATGTTTAAATTAAAAGATGAGATTTTTTCACTTTCTTCAGGGAACTCATGTTTCATCAGCAACACAGCTGAAAGAATAGAAAAAAATGCCATAAAACTTGTAACCAACAACAACCCTGTTTTAAAATTAGGAAATTCTAAAAACAAAGAATAAAGATACAGCATAATTATACCAGTTATGGAGGAGAATATATTACGAAGTCCGAAATATTTACCTCTTTGTTCAAAGGGAACAACGCTTTTAATCAAAACTGTCCAAGTGTTGCCTACAAATGTTCCGAAAAAAGAAAATAAAAGGATAATAATTAATATAATATACTCAGACCTCACATCAAAGAAGATGAAAATAGGCAATAAAACAAATAAAGTTCTCGATATAAACGCGTTTATTATAAGACTTTTCTTTTTGGAACCAATGATCTGGTTTATTCGAGAAGAAAAAATCTGAAACATCTGTGCTATAATAGGAAAAGAGGTCATAATTGATATAAAAAGAGGAGAAGCGTTAAAGTATAGAGCAAGAGTTGTGAAAATAAACCCTTGTGTACCGATAAAAAACGCATTGTATGAACCTGCCTCGAAGATAGAGAGAACCCTTGTTTTTGCATATTTTGCCATATTTATTTTTCTCCTTGCCATTCAATATTATTTTGTTTTTAAAATGTATTTGTTTGAAAATATATTATAATCCACCAATGAAAAATAAAGTTTACTTTATAATTTAATAATTGTTATTTTTGTTTGTGAAGGGATTTCACCTTTAATCGTTTTAAAATTTAAGAGGTGATAATATTGAATAAACACCATCCATATGTAATGTGGGCAAGAAAAGTGATAGAAACATATGTAAAAGAAAAGAGAAAAATAGATTTTGATGAAACCCTTCCAAAAGATTTATTTAACAAAAAAAGAGGTTGTTTTGTGAGCCTTCACAAAGCCTCAGGAGAACTAAGAGGTTGCATTGGTACCATTGTACCCGTTTACGATAATTTAATTAAAGAGATAAGAGAAAATGCAATTGCTGCTGCTACAAGTGATCCACGGTTCCCTCCCCTTTCCCCAAAAGAATTAGATGATCTAGTAATTTCCGTTGATGTTCTTTCAGATTTAGAAAAAGTGAATGATATGGATGAATTGGATCCTAAAACCTTCGGAATAGTTGTTAAAAGTGGTTACAAAAGGGGAGTTCTTCTACCTGATCTAGAAGGAGTTGATACCGTGGAAGAACAATTGAGAATAGTCAAATTAAAAGCCGGTATTTATAAAAATGAACCAATAGAAATATATAAATTCACTGTGGAGAGGTTTTTTTAAAATGATAGAGGTGAAGTAAATGAAAATCAATTCCTTGTTTTATGAGGAATTTAAAGAAGATATTTTGAAATGCACCTTATGTCCGCACCAATGTATATTATATCCTAACAAAACAGGGATATGTAGAGTTAGACAAAATATAAAAGGCGAGATGTATTCATTAAATTATAATGACGTTACTAGTATAGCTCTCGATCCAATGGAAAAAAAGCCACTTTTTCATTTTCATCCCGGCGAAAAAATTCTTTCCTTAGGAACTTGGGGCTGTAATTTAAAATGTCCTTTTTGTCAAAATTACGAAATCGCCCAACTAAAACCTCCATACCAAAAGAAAATATATCCCAACGCTATCCCATCTTTGATGGAAAATTACGACGTTCAAGGTGTTGCCTATACATATTCAGAACCGATAGTTTGGTATGAATTTGTTTTGGATTCATCAAGGGAAGTTAAATATGCTAATCCTGATAACTACAATGTTTTAGTAACGAACGGATTTATAAACGAAAAGCCTTTGAGACTTATGCTACAATATATTGACGCGATGAATATAGATTTAAAAGTATACAGCGATAAGAATTATGTAAAAATATTAAAGGGAGGACTGGAACCAGTTAAAAGAACTATAAAAATCGCCTATGAAGAAGGTATTCACACCGAAGTGACAACCTTGGTAGTTCCCAAAGTAAACGATAATTTGGACGAACTAGAAGAAGAGTTTTCTTGGTTAGCAAACATTTCCAAAGATATTCCCCTTCATTTATCACGATATTTTCCTGCATTTGAATATAACGAACCACCAACAGATATCAACTTTTTAGAAAAAGCCTATGAACTCGCCAAAAAATATCTCAATTTTGTATATCTTGGTAACATTTTGTCTTCCGCGCACGAAGATACTTATTGCCCAGATTGTGGGACACTTCTTATCCAAAGAAAAGGATACGACATAAAAATTGAAAATTTGAATGAAAACGGAGAGTGTAAAAATTGCGGCAGAAAAATATGCATAGTTTAAGAGTATATCTGTATATAATTGCACTTGGTGTAGGTATATTTTTATTATCTTTGTTGTTATTTTCTAAACCCACCCCGGTTTACGAAGAAAAAGAGGTCCCTGTACTTGGCACAATTGTAAGAGTAAAAGTTGCAGGTGATAAAGTATCTTCAAATGTGTTGTTGAACACAGCTGAACAAGAGTTGTATAGAATACATAATAAATTCAGCCCCAATGTTGAAAGTAGCGTAGTCCATAAATTGAATACTGATGGGAAGGTTGAAGTCGATGAAGAGGCGTTATTTTTATTTCAAGCTGCCTACAATTATGCGGTAATAACTGGTGGAGCTTTTGATCCTACTGTAAGGCCGTTGCTCAAATTGTGGGGATTTGATGATATAAATTCTCAAAAAAAAGTCCCAACTCAAGAAGAGATCAACAAAGCATTAGAAAACGTTGATTATAGATTCATAGAAATTGATGAAAAAAAGAGAGAAATCTCTTTACTAAAAGATGGTGTAGAAGTGGACTTAGGAGGAATAGCCAAGGGATATGCAATTGATTTAGTTATACAAAAAATTAAGGGGGTTGATCCTGGAGCTACAGGCTTTGTCGATGCTGGGGGAGATATTGGAATAATAGGTCCGAAGTTTGGAGAGCTTCCATGGGTTATAGGAATAAGGGACCCTTTTTCACAAGATGCTTTAAAATCCATAGATACAATTTATTTGACAAGCGGTGCTGTAGTGACATCTGGGGACTACGAAAGATTTTTTACCGAAGACGGTAAAAAATATCATCATATTTTAGACCCAGAAGATGGATACCCAGCGAGAAATGCATCCAGTGTCACTGTGATAGCAGAAAAAGCAATGATCGCGGATGTCTTTTCTACGGCTCTTTTCGTTTTAGGATACGATAACCCTGCCTTGGATTATTTCACAGATTTCGGAATTCAAGCTTTGGTTATATCTCCAACTGGAGAAAGCATCCAAACCAAAGGATTTGATTATTTTCGGGAGAAAATGTGATAATCAATGAAATTCACTAAAAAGAATGATCTATACCTGCTTATAGTTGTAATATTATTAGTTTTAGTGATGATTTTTATGAATACGTCCCCAAATCAGGGAATAATCGGCGCAGAAGTTCACTTAAAAGGAGATCAAATTTTACAAATAACAAAAGAAGGCACTTACAGTGTAATAAGCGATGAAGGTGAGTTATTGATGAACGTAGAATACGTAGATCAAAGAATTAGAGTTACCGATTCATCATGCCCATTGAAAGTCTGTGAAAATACCGGATGGGTGGAAAACCCCAATCAACCGATTATTTGCATTCCAAATGAAATAACCGTAAAACCATTAGGCACACAAAATGGTGAGGGGATCGACATCTATACATGGTAAAAAGAACAAAAAGAATATCCCATATAGCGATTTTAACGGCGTTGGCCTCAGCAATTTACTATGTTGAATCCTTTTTACCCATGCCTGTTTCTGTTCCAGGAGCGAGATGGGGATTTTCGAACTTTCCTTTGTTGTTATCTGTAGTGAGTGGAATTGGCGTTACTAATACTTTGTACATAGCCCTTTTAAAAACGTTGCTTGGTTCAATACTAAGTGGAAGATTTCTATCTCCCATGTTTTGGATGGGATTAGGCGGCTCACTTGCCAGTGCTTTATTTATGTCCTTGTTCTTCAAATTTACTAATAAATTTGGTATCTTAGGGATTAGTGAAATAGGAGCCTTTTTTAGCAACGCTGTACAATTAATTATCGCCAGTCTTTTTATCGTTAAATCACCCCATATTTTTTGGTATTTCCCTTACATGCTTTTTTTCGGAATAATAACGGCATTTATAAACGCAACAATTGTGAACTATATTTTAAGGAGTGTGAACCTTGATAGATTCAAAAGTTGAATTAGTTTTGGGATCCTCATCCTCTCGAAGACAAGAACTTTTAAAATTAATAACAAAAAATTTCTCGATCAGAACAGCTAATACGGATGAAACTTATAAATCGGAATCACCTTGTGAAATTGTACAAGAAATTTCATATAAAAAAAGTAAAAATATAGAAATTTCACATGGAGAACTTCTCATAACGGCTGATACTATAGTAACTTTGGATGGAAAAATATTTGGAAAGCCTCACGACTATGATGAAGCTTTCAACATGCTTCAAACTTTATCAAATAAAACTCATTGTGTTTACACAGGAATAACTTTAAGGTCACCTAAAAAATTCTCTTCTTTTTATGAAGTTTCGAAGGTGACGTTTTATAAATTAGATGAAGAAGTGATAGATTTTTATATAAAAAATAACAACGTATATGACAAAGCAGGAGCTTATGCTATTCAAGATTTCGCCTCCGTTTTTGTAAAAAAAATCGAAGGTGATTACTACAACATAATGGGTCTACCATTAGCAAAACTATACTGGCAATTGAGACAAATGTTGGCAACCTTATAAAATTATTCCAAAAATTTCTATCGAAAATCAGAAAAGGAGAAAATAATGGAAGATGAACTAAAACCAAGAGAGAAACTAGAAAAATATGGTCCACAATCTCTCAAAGACGAAGAACTTATAGCCATCATCTTAAGGCATGGAGTTAAAAATTATAACGTATTTGATGTGTCCGAACAGATATTGAAAAAATATAAAACATTGAGTCAATTGGTCGATATATCACTTGAAGAAATATCAAAAGAAAAAGGGATAGGAAAGGTTGGTGCAATAAATCTAAAAGCTGCATTAGAAATAGGGAAAAGGTATCACCTTCAGAAGTTACGTCAAAAGTACCAAAAGATAACATCCCCAAAAGAGGCATACCATGCTTGTGAGGATATGATATATCTAACCAAAGAAACCGTGAGAGCTATTTTTTTAGATTCTAAACTTCACATCATTACTATTAAAGACATTTCCAATGGAACTGTAAATATGTCAATCGCTCACCCAAGAGATATTTTTAAAGAAGCTATAATGTATAACGCGGTATCGTTCATTTTAATACACAATCATCCATCTGGAGATCCCACACCAAGTATGCATGATATGGACATTACCAAAAAAATTATGGAATCTGGCGAGATTTTAGGCATCAACATGAACGATCATATAATAATTGGAAAAGATTCTTATTTCAGTTTCACTTTGGATAGGAGTGAAAAAATTGACTGAAAAAAATGGAAATAATAATGTAGAAGATAAATTGCGAAATTTATACAAAATAAAAGAAGAAATCGAAAAAGAATTAGAAAAAAAGGGTATAAGAAAACCTGACACACACCAGAAAAAGAAAACAGCTAAAACCATCTATAAAGCTGACTACGAAATAGAAAAATTAGCTGTTTCTATAAACAATATAAATAATTGGTTTGACTTGATAATTTACGATATAGATCTATCGAACGAAAAACTATCCCATTTTTTTGAACTCAGGTTAAGTCATAAAACTCTTCAAGAATATTCAAATCAATTCGGCATGATGCACCTATTCAGAAACGATTTTCAAAAAGCGGAAAGATTTTTTGAAAGTAAAAATGACATAAACTCAAAGATAAACCAAGGTTTTTTGAAAATAATAAGGAATGACGAAGACGCTAACAAATATTTTACTAAATTAATCAGTACACATCCAAAGAATGGTTTAGTTTATTTAACCCTCAGTCTATTATTTCTAAAAAGAAAAGACTTTTATAACGCATATAAAATTATTAAGGTGGCTAATTCCTTTTTAGATTATTCATTTATAAACATGGGGTTAAACGCTTATGAGAAGAATTTTCAAAAAGCTTTGTCCTTTTTATCAAAAGCTTACCTTGAGGGGAGGGCAAAAAGGTTTGTAAATTTGATAAACTATTATGTAAGTCTCTTTATTTCTGATTCGGAAAAAGCCTTCTCTACCTTCGCTCTATTGAAGGAAGATAAAACTCCATGTATAAACTGTATAAAAATCTTATCAAACTCCGAAAAAGTAGAACCTCCGAGTTATTGCCCATTTTATGAAAGAATACTATTTCATACTGGTAATCCTAAACCTTACAAAGCCGAAAACTCTGAACTTTACGAAATATTATTCCACAAATACTACCAAGAAAAAGATATACAACAATTCAATTCGTACGCTAAAAAAATTGAACAGTATTTCAACAATGTTCCACTAATATTTTTATCGTCAACAGAAACCACTTCTAAAAAAGTTATTACGGATCTGTTTTCGCAGCACAAAATGGGGATCAAGATCAACTTAAAAGGCCCTAACTATTATGACAACCTAAACAAAGTGACAACAGATCTTAAAACGAAATATCAAAGAAATTTCACATTCTTTTTAGATCTACCTTTTTATGAAGCATTGAGACTATTATTTGGTTGGAGGATCTGCCAATATCTGTATAGGTAGAGGCATGGCGAAGCCCTACCAGCCATTTTCCTTATGGACGGGCTGCGGGCGAAGGGGCGCTAACACAAGTTTTGAGTATGATTTTTCAGAATACGAGGAGGAATAAGATGACTTCACTAGCAGAAAGCGGAAAAAAGAAAATAGAATGGGTAAAAAAACACATGAAAGTCTTAAACTATTTAAAAAATCTATACCAAACAGAAAAACCCTTTGAAGGAGTAAATGTAGCTATAAGCATCCATTTAGAGGCAAAAACAGCTTACTTAGGAATAGTTATGCACGAATTAGGTGCCAATGTTGCTATAACAGGAAGTAATCCATTATCCACCCAAGAAGATGTCGTAGAAGCTCTCAAAGAATATGGACTCAACGTCCATGCGGAAAGAACTTTAGATGAATCAGTCTATTGGAAAAACATCGATAAAATATTAGAAACTAACCCTAATATAATTTTAGACGATGGAGCAGATTTGGGAATAACCTTAATAGAAAAACACCCTGAAAAAGTAAAAAATCTCTGGGGAATATGTGAAGAAACAACCACAGGTGTAAAAAGATACAAATCCCTTTTCAAAGAAAATAAATTACCTGTACCTGTGATTTTGATAAACGATTCTTACATGAAATATTTGTTCGATAACAGATATGGTACAGGCCAATCAACGTGGGATGGAATTATGAGATCCACCAATCTTTCTGTTTCGGGAAAAGTAGTAGTTGTGGCAGGATACGGCTGGTGTGGTAAAGGCGTTGCTATGAGAGCAAAGGGATTGGGCGCTAACGTAATAATAACTGAAGTTGATCCAATAAAGGCTAACGAAGCGATAATGGATGGCTTTAGGGTTATGAAAATGGATGAGGCGGTAAAATATGGGGATTTTTTTGTTACGGTGACAGGTGACATCGATGTAATAACGAAAAGACACTTTTTAGAAATGAAAGACGGGGCAATTCTTTCCAACGCAGGACATTTTGACGTTGAAGTAAAGGTTAAAGATTTGGAAGAAATTGCAGTAGACAAAATCAATGTAAGAAACGGAGTAGAAGAATACAAATTACCAAACGGGAAAAGCGTATTTTTATTAGGACAAGGAAGACTGGTTAACCTAGTTAACGGCGACGGTCATCCCGCTGAAATAATGGATCTTTCATTCAGCTTACAGTTAGAAGGCGCAAAATACATCAAAGAAAACCACCAAAATATGAAAGTAAATCTTTCCCCAGTACCTTATGAAATAGATGAAAAAATAGCACAAATCAACCTAAAAACATTAGGAATTGAGATAGACACCTTATCCAAAGAGCAGCAAGTTTATTTAAATAGTTGGAAATAATATAGAGGGGGGACACCTTTAGGTGTCCCTCTTACTCTACAAGATCCGCATACATTGGGAAACGTTGACAGAGAGAAATAACATCTTTTTTAATTTCTTGTGCTAAATCTTTATCTATATTTCCTTCTTCATCAAGAACATTGTTTGCAACTTTTGCTATCATTGAGGCGATTTCTTTCATTTCTTCTTCTTTCATCCCGCGTGTGGTAACCGCAGGGGTACCAATCCTTATTCCACTAGTCACAAAGGGTGACAACTTTTCTTTCGGGACAGTATTCTTATTGACCGTAATATCACATTGTCCTAAGGCGTTTTCAAGGGCTTTCCCTGTTATATTCAGCTCAGAGAGATCCACCAAGATCAAATGCGTATCCGTTCCACCTGAGACGATTCTCAAATTTTGATTAGAAAGTTCGTTGCTTAAAGCTTTAGCATTTCTCACTACTTGTTTTTGATATTCTTTGAAGTTTTCACTCATAGCTTCTTTAAAGGCAACAGCCTTTGCAGCTATTATATGTTCTAAAGGACCACCCTGTATGCCTGGAAAAATAATTTTATTGATCGACTTATAAATATCACTATCATTTGTTAAAATAATTCCACCTCTTGGTCCTCTTAAAGTTTTATGGGTCGTCGAAGTGACAACATGTGCATACTCAACTGGGTTTGGATGAATACCAGCAGCAACTAATCCCGCAAAATGGGCCATATCAACCACTAAATAAGCACCAACTTCATCGGCTATCTCTCTAAATCTTTTAAAATCTATTATCCTAGAGTATGCACTTCCACCTGCCACGATAACTTTAGGTTTTGCATTCTTAGCAATTCTTTCAACTTCATCATAATTGATAGTTTCTGTTTCTTCATCAACGCCATAAGAAACAACATTGAACAACATACCTGAGAAATTTACAGGGGCGCCATGGGTTAGATGGCCACCATGACTCAACGACATTCCCATTAATGTATCCCCAGGTTTCATAAGTGCAAGATAAGCACCCATATTTGCTTGAGAACCTGAATGAGGTTGAACGTTTGCAAACTTTGCATTGAAAAGTTCTTTTGCCCTATTTCTTGCAAGTGTCTCAACTTCATCTATATATTCACAACCTCCGTAATATCTTCTTTTCGGATAACCTTCAGCGTATTTATTAGTAAAAATGCTTCCTGCAGCTTCCATAACGGATTTTGACGCATAATTTTCTGATGCGATCAATTCTAAACCATACTCCTGCCTTTTAAGTTCTTTTTGAAGGATCTCGTATACTTTGCTATCAGAACCCTTTAAAGTTTCCCACACTGGCAACACCCCTTTTTTAAAATTGTAAGATAACTTATAAAATAATTATATTTCTAATATTTTAACACACTATTTAGTTTTCGAAATTAATTAAGGTCTTTTATCATATCTCAATGTTAAATTTTTATGATGAAATATTTTTCATGAAATTTTTTTCATATCGGTAATAATCACTTCTAATCAACTATAAACGTCTGTAATTGGTTGTAATCGACTTTGACTTATCTCCATTATTTGATTATAATCGAATTGTAGGGTAAATAATAAATAAGGGGGACAAACTATGAACTATGAAAAAAAGTTTTCACAAGTTGCAAAAACTGCAAAAGTAAACATTATAAGGGAATTATTAAAGGTAGCTTCTGATCCGGAGATGATATCATTTGGTGGGGGTGTACCTGATCCAGAGACCTTTCCTCGAGAAGAATTAGGAGAAATTGCTGCAAAAATTGTTCAAGAGGAGTACAAAATAACTCTTCAGTATGGTCCCTCCGAAGGAGATAATGAATTAAAAAATGCTTATATAAATTTACTAAAAAAACATGAAGGAATAGAAGGTGTATCTCCAGAGAATATGTTAGTAACTGTTGGCTCCCAACAAGCCTTGCAGTTGATAGGTCTGACCTTGCTCGATGAAAATTCTTACTGTGCTGTTGGAAAACCGGTATATTTAGGTGCAGTCAGTGCTTTTAAACAAATGTTTCCTAAATTTTTGGAAATACCCCTGGAAGATGATGGGATGAATGTGGATATCCTTGAAGAAAAATTGGACGAGTTAGTAAATAGGGGAGAAATTGATAAGTTTAAATTCGTTTATGTAGTACCAACGTTTCAAAATCCTGCAGGAGTAACTATGCCACTACAAAAAAGAAAAAAATTGATTGACTTAGCTCATAAGTACGATTTTTTGATTGTCGAAGACGATCCATATGGTTCGTTGAGATTTGAGGGCGAGCCAATTCCTTCGATTTATTCCCTTGAGCCAGAAAGGACGATCTTATTGAATACATTTTCTAAAATTTTGTGTCCAGGTCTGAGAATTGGGATAATTATTGCTTCAACGGACTTGTTAAGAAAGTTAACAATTATAAAACAAGGGGTAGATCTATGTACCCCATCGTTGACCCAGAGATTAGCAGCTAGATATCTCCAAGCTCACGATAGGATCGAACAGTTAAAACCCACATTAGAACTTTATAAGTCAAAAAAAGACACTATGTTGGATGCGTTGGAAAAGGAGTTTGGTGGTATGAAAGGGGTGAGCTGGACTCGCCCTGAAGGTGGTCTCTTCATATGGTTAACTTTTCCCGAATGGGTAGATACTATGGAAATGTTTGAAGAAGCAAAGAAGAACAAAGTATTGTATGTTCCCGGAGAAGCATTTTATGTAAACGAAGTCGAAAAAAATCACATGCGATTATCTTTCTGCCTTCCTTCGCACGAAGAAATAAATGAGGGTATAAGAAGATTGAGAAAAGTTGCAGAAAATTATGTAAATGCGAATTCGATGCGGAGCAAATCCTAAAAAACTGATTATAGGAGGAGCTTTATGTATAAAATATTGGTTATAAATCCAGGGGCAACGTCCACAAAGCTCTCGATTTTTGAGGATGAGAAAGAAGTAATCTCAGAAAGTATAGAGCATCTCAGTAGCGAGATAGAAAATTGCAAAACAATTATGAACCAATTACCCTTTCGTAAAAAGTGTGTTGAAGATTTTCTAAAAAGATACAACATATCTATCAATGAATTGGATGCGATAGCTGCTCGAGGTGGGATACTCCCTCCTATGGAAAGCGGTACTTACCGAGTGGATGAGAATATGGTTAATTACCTTAAAACCAAACCAAGAGTTGAACATGCATCTAACTTAGCTGCTGTAATAGCCATTGAACTATCAAAAAGTTCCTCGAAAGACTTGCCAGTTTTCATCACCGATCCCATTTCTGTTGATGAGTTTATTCCAGAGGCGAGAATATCAGGAATACCTCAACTTGAAAGGCACAGTTTATTTCACGCTTTGAATATGAAAATTGTTGCGAGATTTGCAGCAAAAGAATTGGGCAAAGAATATGAAAAATGTAATTTTGTTATAGCTCACTTAGGTGGTGGGATCTCCGTCGGTGCCCAAAGGAAAGGCTTTATGATCGATGTTAACAACGCAACAGATGAAGGACCTTTTAGCTCACAAAGAACGGGAGAACTACCAATGGGTGATCTGGCAAAATGGATTTTTAACAACATGCATTCTTACTCCAAAAACGATGTCAAATCTACGTTTGTAGGAAAAGGGGGTTTGTTTGCGTATTTAAAAACAGCAAGTTTAAAAGACGCTTTAAAACTTGCAGAAAAAGATGAATATGCAAAGTTAATCGTAAAAGCCATGGCGTACCAAGTTGCAAAGGAAATAGGTGGGATGGCAGCAATCCTAGGTGGAGATCTCGATGCCATTATATTAACTGGTGGAATGGTTCACAGTGATTATTTTGTTGAATTGATCAAAAGAAGAATCGATAAGTTAGGTGTAGTAATGGTTTATCCTGGAGCTTATGAAATGGAAGGGCTCGCTTTAGGAGCTTTGAGAGCTCTCAATCAATTAGAAAACACAAAGGTTTGGGAGGGTGAAAATATTTTATGAAAGTTGAGAATATTAGACAAATTATCGAATTAGTAAAACATGAACACAGATCAAAAACCATTGCCGTGGCAGCTGCCGAAGATGATGTCGTCTTGAAAGCTGTTCAAAAAGCAAAAGAAATCGATTTATGTAACTTTATCTTGTATGGTGATAAATTAAAAATCCAACAAATCTCAGAAGAAATTGGACTTGACACTACTAACATAGAAATCAGAGATGCTTCAACCCCTCTTGAAGCAGCAAAAGGAGCAATACAAGCAGTTGCCAATGGAGAAGCCGATCTGCCTATGAAAGGAAAACTGACCACCTCTGAGATTTTATCGGTATATTTAAAGGATGAATATGGTTTAAAAACCGGAAAAACAATGAATTTAGTTTGTGCCTTTGAAATACCCAGATACCACAAGTTGTTGATAATCTCTGATGCCGGTATGGTGATAGCTCCAACTCTTGAACAAAAAGTAGATATTATAAACAACGCTGTTTCAGTAGCCCATAAGTTAGGTATAGAAACACCAAAAGTTGCCGTTGTAGGGGCATTAGAAAAGGTTAATCCAAAAATGCCTGTAACAGTTGAAGCAGCAATATTAGCTCAAATGTACAGAAGAGGTCAGATAAAAGGGTGCATTGTAGATGGACCTTTCGCTATGGACAATGCTATATCTAAAGAAGCAGCTATACACAAAGGAATAAAAAGCGATGTCGCTGGAGACGCAGATATATTAATCATGCCCGATATAGAAGCAGGAAATATATTATATAAAACCTTGGTATATTTCGCAGATGCAAAGCTAGCAAGTTCAGTTGTAGGTGGCAAAAAACCAGTGGTTTTAACATCTAGAGCCGATAGTGACGAATCCAAACTAAACGCTATAGCGTTTTCAATATTAATGTCTTAAATTTAAAAAGGAGAATTCATATGTATAAAATTCTCGTTATAAATCCAGGGTCCACATCGACCAAAATTGCTGTTTATGAAGATGAAAATCAAAGGCTAAAAAAAGTCATCAATCACGATGTCAATGAATTGAAAAAATACAAGAGTGTTGCCGATCAATACGAATTTAGGAAGAATACGATTTTACAGTTTTTGAATGAAGAAGGAATAAACTTATACACTTTTTCAGCCATCATCGGGCGCGGAGGTCTCTTAAGACCTATACCAAGTGGGACTTATGAAATAACCGATCAGATGCTCGAAGAATTGCAAAGTGCTAAATACGGAGAACACGAATCGAATTTAGGGGCTCTAATAGCAAGCGAATTAGCAGAACATATTGGTGTAAAAGCTTATATAGCCGATCCCGTTGTGGTGGATGAGATGGAAGATTTAGCAAGAGTTTCAGGTCATCCTCTCTTTCAGAGAAAATCGATTTTTCATGCTTTAAATCAAAAAGCTGTGGCAAGATTGCTCAGTGAAAAATTAGGCCGTAATTATCATGACTTGAATCTCATCGTTGTTCATATGGGCGGGGGAATATCCATTGGAGCACACAAAAAAGGTAGGGTAGTTGATGTTAACAACGCTCTTGATGGAGACGGTCCTTTTACCCCCGAAAGATCAGGAACGTTACCCCTTGTTGGGTTTATAGACCTTTGCTATTCAGGGAAGTATTCTGAAAAAGAAATAAGAAAGCTCATAAAAGGTAATGGGGGGTTAATTGCTTATTTAGGTACCAATGACGTGAGAGAGGTAGTAAAAAGAATAAAAAGTGGCGATAAAAATGCTGAATTAGTATATTTCGGATTGATACATCAAATAGTTAAATGGATAGGGAAAATGTCTGCGGTATTGAATTTTGATGTAAACGCCATAGCTTTAACCGGAGGAATGGCATATGAAAATGAATTTCTTGTTCCTCAAATAAAAGAGAAAGTAAGTTTTATCGCTCCCGTTTATGTGTTTCCTGGAGGAGACGAAGAAAAAGCTTTAGCCCTAGCGGCGCTTAGAGTACTAAAAAAATTAGAACCAGCAAAAATCTACTAATAAGGGAGCTCTAAATACATGTTGAAGAATTTATTTAAAGATTATCAAGTTCATATTTTCATTGGAATGTTTGGTTCCGGAAAAACAGAAGTTTCTATCAACATAGCCTCAGAGCTAAAAAAAGAACACAATAATGTTGCGATTGCGGATTTAGATATCATAAGCCCGTACTTTCGGGTCCGCGATAAAATAAAAGAACTGAATCAAAAAGATATTAAAGTAATCACTCCCCCAACAAAATACTTGCACGCAGATGTTCCCATTGTTCCTGGTGAAATAGGAGGATACATAACAAACCAAGATTATAAAACGGTAATAGATGTAGGGGGAAACGAAGACGGTGTAAAAGTTTTAGGATCTTTAAAAAATTATATAGATAATGCAAAATGTGCCCTGTACTTTGTAATCAACACGAGAAGACCTTTTATGGATAATAAGGAATATATAATAAAAAATTTGCAATCCTTGGAAAGTAGCTCGAGATTAAAAATTAATTATTTAGTTGTAAATTCAAACATTCAAAATGAAACAACTAAAAAAATCATAGAAGAAGGAGAAAACATAATAGAAGAAGTTTCCCAAATAACAAATATTCCCGTTGCATTTACAGTAATATCAAAAAACTTAGAAGACAAGATAAATACCAAGTTTGAAAAATTTGTGATTCAAAGATTCTTTGAGAACTATGGTTTTTGCTGATCTATGCAAAAAGCATTGTTTGCAATGCTTTTAAAGTAATATCCAAACCCTCATTTGTTTTGCAAATGATGTTACGCGAATTTGGGGGTTTTTAAGGGGGTATCCCCTTTTGCAGCTCTGTGCAAAATGGTTCTTTATAATAAATTTAAATTTGGGGGTTTTTAAGGGGGTATCCCCCTTAATGCCTATAAATGATTGGAGGGAAAACAATGAAAGAAACAAAATTCTCAATTGAAATTGATAAAGAAAGATGCAAAGGGTGTGGACTATGTATTGAAGCTTGTCCCAAAGATGTCCTTGAATTTTCTAAAGCATATAACAACAAAGGTTATCATCCAACACAAGTTAAGAACATTGAAAATTGTATAGGATGTGGTTTTTGCTATCAAATGTGTCCTGATGTATGTATAACTGTAAAAGTATTAGAAAAGGCAAGGAGTTGATTTTTATGGAAAAAGCCGAAAAAGTTATGGTTAAAGGTACCGAAGCAATAGGTGAAGCTGCAATAAGAGCAGGATGTAGATTATATTTTGGTTACCCTATCACTCCTCAAAGTGAATTAACAGAATACATGGCAAGAAGATTACCTGAGGTAAATGGAACTTTTTTACAAGCTGAAAGCGAAGTGGCAGTTTCAAATATGATATATGGAGCAGCTAGCACTGGAAAAAGAGTTATGACTTCCACTTCTTCCCCTGGATTCTCTTTAATGCAAGAAGGGGTTTCTTACATAGCGGGGGCTGAACTTCCATGCGTTTTTGTAAACGTTGTGAGAGGTGGGCCAGGATTGGGAGATATACAACCAGCGCAATCAGACTATTTTCAAGCCACAAAAGGTGGTGGGCATGGCGATTATAAGTTGATCGTGTATGGTCCTGAATCCCTTCAAGAAGCTGTTGAATTGACTATTCGAGCTTTCGATGTAGCCGATAAGTACAGAATACCGGTGTTACTATTGACAGATGGATTACTTGGTCAAATGATGGAACCAGTGAAATTCCCCAGCTTTAAAAATCTAAACACTTTACCCGATCATTCAGATTGGGCATTGACTGGAACAAAAATGCAGCGAGAACCACACAGAGTTACATCCTTTGATTTAGACCCCGTAAAATTAGAAAAAATGAATATTCAAAGACATGAAAAATACAAAACAATAGTAAAAAAAGAAAAATTATTTGAAGAATATAAATTAAACGATGCAGAAGTTGTGCTGGTTGCCTATGGAACAATGGGAAGAATAGTTAAATCAGTTGTGGATACTGCCAGAGAAAAAGGCGTAAAAGCAGGGGTATTTCGCCCAATAAGTTTATGGCCATTTCCATATGAAGAATTGGGAAGATACACTGAAAACGCTAAATTGTTCTTCACCGTAGAAATGAGTTTCGGTCAGATGTTGGAGGATGTAAGACTGGCAGTCAACGGAAAAAAACCAGTGGAATTTTATGGAAGAACGGGTGGAGTAGTTCCAACCCCAGGAGAAGTATTGGCAAAATTAATGGAATTAGTTTAAAGGAAGGTGAGATTAATGGCCTATGCAGAAAGATTTAAAGCACCAACCTCATTAAGTGAAAAAGAGTTTACATATTGTCCAGGATGTTCTCACGGAATTGTTCATAGATTGATCGCTGAAGTAATTGATGAGCTAGAAATACAAGGTAAAACCATAATGGTTGCACCTGTTGGATGTTCCGTATTTGCTTATGAATTTTTTGATGTAGATGGCACCGTAGCAGCTCACGGAAGGGCACCTGCGGTAGCTACTGGTATCAAAAGAGCAAGTCCAGATAACGTTGTTTTTACATACCAAGGGGACGGTGATTTAGCAGCTATTGGAACCGCAGAAATAATACATGCTGCCAATAGAGGTGAACTCATTACAACAATTTTTATAAACAATGCTATATACGGTATGACAGGAGGACAAATGGCACCAACTACCCTTTTAGGAATGAAAACTACAACTACCCCATATGGAAGAAAAGAAAATATTGAAGGGTATCCTATTCATGTTTCAGAGGTTCTAAAAGAATTGTCAGGAGTTGCGTTTCTAGCTCGTACAAAAGTTACAACTCCACAAGACGTAATAAAAACAAAAAAGTATTTAAAAAGGGCTTTTTATGCTCAACTCAATAATATAGGTTTTGGTTTAGTTGAAGTTTTATCAACATGCCCCACTAATTGGGGATTAACACCCATAGAATCTATGAAGTGGTTGGAAGATAATATGGTAAAAGAATTTCCTTTAGGTGTATATGTCGATAAAGTGGGAGATGTTTACTAATCATCTTATATCCCCTTGTTCTTACAAATATCAAAGGAAATAAATAAATGGAGGTGTTTTTATGTCATACCATGGATTAATAGCCGCTGGTTTTGGTGGACAAGGTGTAATGCTTTTCGGTCAAATAATTTCTTTAGCGGCCATGATTGATGGAAAATATACCACATGGCTTCCATCATATGGACCTGAAATGCGAGGTGGAACTGCAAACTGTACGGTAATAACTTCTGATGAATACATTGCGTCACCGGTGTTAGATGAACCGAATGAAGTTGCTGCGTTTAATATTCCGTCTATGATAAAATTTGAAAAAGTATTGAAAGAGAATGGGCTATTGTTGATCAACTCTTCTGTGATCGATAAAAAACCAGAAAGAGAAGACATATATTTAGTTAAAGTACCTGCTAATGAAATAGCGGACGAACTAGGTAATTTAAAAGTTTTAAATATGGTTATGCTTGGAGCTTACTTAAAAGCAACACAAGCAGTCAGCTTTGAAGCCGTAGAAGAAGCTTTAAAAGAAAAATTAACAGGGAAAAAGGGAAAATTACTAGAAATAAACCTAAAGGCAATAAAAGCGGGTATGAAAGAAACTGTAAAATAAGAAAATAAAATAATAAATGCTGGAAAATTTCCGGCATTTATTATTTTTGATGGCGGAGAGAGTGGGATTTGAACCCACGGACAGCTTTTAACCGTCACACGCTCTCCAGGCGTGCGCCTTCGACCACTCGGCCATCTCTCCATAATAGTCATTAACTTTTCCAAAATTTATTATATCATAATAATCCCTTACCGTCAACCAGCCACAGAACTAATTGTCGTTATATTTTAGATAATCCTAAATTAGGAACAACATCCAAATCTAAGGTATCAAACATGTTTCTTATATACTTTTCATACCCAGCACGACATATCATCGCTGCATTATCAGTACATAACGATTGTCTTGGATAATAGATATTCATTTTGTCTTTAAAAGCATTTAATTTTTCCCTCAACAGGGAGTTTGCAGCAACTCCTCCTGCGATCACAATGTCTTTTATATTTTCTTTTATTGCAAATTTAGTAACTTTATGAACAAGAGTGTTAATTATCGCTTCTTGAAATGAAGCTGCAATATCTTCTTTTTTCGCCTGCGGATAATCTCTCACAAAATACAAAACTGATGTTTTTAAGCCGGAAAACGAAAAGTCGTATCCTCTATCGTACAACGGCCTTGGAAAATCGTACAATTTTTGAGCATTTTTTGAAATTTCATCTATAACTGGCCCTCCGGGATAACCCAAACCCAAAATTCTTGCGACTTTATCAAATGCTTCCCCTACCGCATCATCACGTGTTTCTCCAATTATATTAAAATCCAAATAATCTTTCACCAACAAAATTGCTGTATGTCCACCGGAGACTAATAATGTGACAAAAGGAGGTTTCAATTTTGGAAAATCAAGAAAGTTAGCGTATATATGGCCCATTAAATGGTTTACACCAATTAACGGTTTACCCAAGGATAAAGACATCCCCTTAGCAAAACTCACTCCAATAAGTAAGGCCCCAATTAATCCAGGGCCAAAAGATACACTAACTGCATCTATGTCATTTGGGGTAATTTGTGCCTCTTCGAAGGCTTTTAAACTTAATTTGTACAAAACTTCGACATGTTTTCGAGCTGCAATCTCTGGTACAACTCCTCCAAATATCTTATGAACATCGATCTGCGAATAAACTAAATTAGAAAGCAATTGATCTTTACCTTTTAATATTGCAACAGCAGTTTCATCACATGATGTTTCTATTCCAAAAATGATTGGCTCTTTTTCACTTTCTCTGTTCAAGCAGTTTCCTTCCTTTTAACAGCTGGTTTTTTCTTATTTACTACCTCTTCATCTATAACAATTTTGTTAATTTTATTTTTTATCTCAGGCGCTTCATACATTATATCAAGCATTATCTCTTCGAATATCGTCTTTAACGCCCTTGCTCCTGTTCCCCGTTTCAAGGCTTGAGAACATATCTCTTTCATGGCTTCCGTTGTGATTTCTAGTTTTATACCTTCTATTTCCAACATCTTTTGATATTGCTTGAATAAAGCATTCTTTGGTTCCATAGCTATCTTAATAAGGTCTTCTTCATCCAAATCGTTAAGTGTTGACACTACAGGGAATCTACCTACAAATTCTGGAATTAATCCATACTTAATAAGATCATCTTGAACAATATTCCTTAAGATCTCACCATCTCTTTGTTTATTATTACTTTTTATGTCTGCTCCAAATCCTAAAGAAGAATCCTTTACCCTATGCTTTATTATGTCTGTTAAACCATCAAAGGCCCCTCCTGCAATAAAAAGGATCTTCGAGGTATCTATTTGGATAAATTCTTGGTAAGGATGTTTCCTTCCTCCTTGAGGAGGAACGTTAGCTAAAGTTCCTTCAACTATTTTAAGTAATGCTTGTTGTACCCCTTCACCAGAAACATCCCTAGTAATTGAAGGATTTGGTGATTTTCTAGCTATTTTATCAATTTCATCGATATAAATTATTCCTTTTTCAGCTCTTTTTACGTCGTAATCACAAGCTTGCAAAAGTCTTAGTATAACGTTTTCAACATCATCTCCAACATAACCAGCTTCAGTTAAAGTTGTTGCATCCGCGATGGCAAAGGGAACGTCTAATATCTTAGCCAAAGTTTGAGCAATCAAAGTTTTTCCAGTGCCAGTAGGTCCGATCATCAAAACGTTAGATTTATCTAACTCAACGTCGGTAATATTCTTTGAAGAAAATATTCTTTTGTAGTGATTGTAAACAGCCACAGAAATTATTTTCTTAGCTGTCTCTTGACCAATTACATATTTATCCAGCTCTGATTTAATCTCTCTTGGAGTAGGAAGAGTTTCAACCTTTGTTTCATTCTTTTCCCCGTTTTTTGCCTTATTTTCTTCAACTAACTCTTGAAAAAGATTTATACACTCATCACAGATATAAATGCCGTTTGGCCCAGCAATTAAGGCTTCTGCCTGGCTTGATGGTTTTCCACAAAAAGAGCAATACTTTTCTGACATTAATAATTCCTCCTGTTATGTGTTTCTTACTTCATATAAGATCGAGACTAATTATACCATTTCTTTGTTAAAATAACTTTATAATAAACTCATGTATTTATCCCCACTATCTGGGGCAACGGTAACAATTCTTCTCCCTTTTCCCATTCTATCCGAGAGTTTGATCGCTGCCGCTATGTTTGCACCTGAAGATATCCCCACAAATAAACCTTCGTCTTTTGCAAGTTGCTTGGTCATTTCAATAGCTTCTTCATCATTTATCTGCATTATTTCGTCTACTAAATTCATATCTAAATTATCAGGAATGAATCCCGCTCCTATGCCTTGAATCTTATGTTTACCAGGGTTACCTCCCGATATAACGGGCGAATTGGAAGGCTCTATAGCAACTATTCTAACACATTCTGAGAATGCTTTTTTCAACGCCCTTGCTACCCCGGTTATCGTTCCACCGGTTCCTACACCTGCAACAAAGGCATCCAAAGAATAGTCCATCTGTTTGATAATTTCAGGCCCTGTAGTTACTTCATGTGAATATGGATTGGCAGGATTTGAAAACTGGTTAGGCATATATCCTTTTGTTTCGTTCACAATATCTAAAGCCTTGTTAATTGCCCCTTTCATTCCTTGATCAGCGGGAGTAAGTATCAATTCGGCACCAAAAAACTTTAAGATTTTCTTTCTTTCTTCACTCATGCTTTCAGGCATAGTTAATATGACTCTATAACCTCTGCTTCTACCAATTGCTGCCAAAGCTATACCTGTGTTTCCGCTCGTAGGTTCGACAATTATATTTTGGCTCTCATTAAGCTTGTTCTTAATTTCACCATCACTTATCATAAAAAGAGCGGGCCTATCTTTTACACTACCTGCAGGATTATTTTTTTCTAATTTAACAAAAACTCTTCCTGGTTGAATAATTTTTGATAAGGTAATAATCGGAGTGTTCCCTATCGAGGTGTAAATCAAAAAAATCACCTTCCATCTTATATTGTTTGAGATTAAATCAAAAAAATTATCTTACTCTTGCAAATGTTTTCAGACGTTCCTAGATGAATTATCTAAATTACAAAATCCGAGTTTATTGTATTGTTTAAGTCATAGTAATTAGAAGACGGACAATTGGTTTTTTTGATCTTTGCTGGTATACCAACTGCCAAGGATTTAGGTGGCACATCCATTAAAACAACGGAATTAGCACCAATGACCGATTCATCTCCTATGTATATGTGTCCAAGAACCTTAGCTCCGGCACCGACCATCACATTTTTACCAACTATAGGGTGCCTTTTTCCGGTTGTAACATTTTTAGCTCCCAGAGTAACCCCATGATAGATCAACGTCCCACTACCTACACTCGCTGTTTCTCCAATAACAACACCAAAACCGTGGTCAATAACTACCCCTGGTTCAATATAAGCTGCGGGATGTATATCCATAGAATGTAATATCTTACTTAACACATATATAATGTAAGCAATAGGATATATTTTGTACCTATAAAAGAAGTTAGCAAAACGATAGGCAATCAAACCATGAAGAGAAACCGAGGTGAAAAAAACTTTCCACTTATTTTTGGCCACAGGATCCTTCTCAATGTACATATCTAAATCTTTTGACAAAGCTTTGAATATTCTCCCAAAATCCCGAAAAAAATTTAAAAAACCTTTCATTAAATCACTCCCCGGCTAAATTAAATATAACCAAAACTGTCGACATTACAACAAAATTATATCTTAATTTCTTTTCAAGAGAAAGATGTTTTTCTAAATTACTGTTAACGCTTTATCTCGGGGAGATAATTTAGTTAAGTTACCTTTCTGAACTCTTGAACTAAAAAACTGGCTTTTTTTTCGTTTTTCTTTTCTGCCAAAACTAATTCTTTGGGGGATAAGTAAAATATTATATTTTCTGACATTCTAGATAAAATTGAGCGAATTTTTCTGATATGTATCGTGATTAGATATTGATTTTCAAAAGAATAGGACAATTTAAAAGAAATTTTTGAATTATTGTTTTCTTTGTAAATGTAACTGTTTCCTTTATTTAAGAGTAAGTAGGCAATATTACTTTCAGAAAATGTTACATATAGTTTTGATAAAACCTTTTTTAATTCTTTTGTGTTCATCTCTTTTTCTTCGACAAAGCTCTTTTGCGTTACCAACAAATTTTTATTGTAAGAAGGTATGGCTGAACATATTTTAATGAATATTCCTGGCATCTTTAATACAATATCTTTTTTGTCTATACCAAACTCAAGGATAGAACTTTTTTTCAAAAGGTTTAAAGACTTAACTATATGACGGGCGGAAATAAACGGAATTTCCCTATGAAACTCCTCCCTGATATTTCCGTAAATGCTATTTAATTTATAATAATTACTCAAATACCCAAAAATTAAATTATCATTGAACGTAAAAAAGTCAATGATATCCCCTTCGTTGGCAGAAGCAGAAACAAAATCGAGTTTATTTAGAAAAGACCCTATATCTTTTTTGATTAATAAGGTAAATTCTCTACTTACTTCGATTTGTTTGGTGTCTATCTTTTCAATTTTACTATTCAATGTGATTCCTTGAATTTCGAATGAGATGAGACTATCTTCTACCGTTATTTTGACCAAAGAATCATCTTTTAATTTTTTATCCCTTATAATTCCCTTTAAGTATTGAATTGGAACGGAAGCAACCCCATCAAACGGAAGAAATTCTTTGGTAACGTTCAAATACAGCTTGGCACAACCATCTGTTGCATAAATTTTAAGGGCTCTGTCATAATAAAAGTAAGCATTTCTGAAGGAGGGCTCAACGGAACCACAGAATGCGTCAAGAAGTTTTGTAATATTTTTTAATTCACCATAAGTCAACCAACCTTCCATTTATTTCATCCTTTAAAAAGTGACATTTGATTTGTTTCCGGTAAGCCTTTCAACACGCCTAATTCTCTTAAAGTTTCCACATTCGTCTTGTTACACCCACTCTTTGCAGCAAAATCTTCTATTGATCTAAAACCATTTTCTCTTGACTTAAGAATATTCTCTGCTGCTTTTTCACCAAGATTCGGTACTTTGATAAAAGGCACAATCAGAGAGTTTCCTTCTATTAAAAATTTTTTCGAATCAGACTTGTACAAATCAACCATTTTAAAATCATAACCTCTTAGCATCATTTCCAACGCTAACTCTAATACGACCATCTCATTTTTTTTACGCACATCCAGATCCATATTACGCAGTTCAAATATCCTTTTTTTAATGGCTTCTCGACCGGAGAAAATAACTTTTAAGTTGAATTCATCACCTTTGACGGTAAAATACGTAGAATAAAACGCTAAAGGATAATGAACTTTAAACCATGCTATTCTAAAAGCCATGCTAACGTAAGCAGCCGCATGAGCTTTTGGAAAGAGATATTTAATTTTTTGACAAGAGATGATAAACCATTCAGGCACATTTAATTTTTTCATTAATTCAATGTCTTCTTCGTTGATACCTTTGCCTTTTCTCACCTTTTCCATTATTGAAAAAGCACTTTTAGGTGGAGCACCTTTGGATAATAAATAATTCATTATATCATCTCTACAAGAAATTACCTCATCTAAAGTAGCAATCTTTCTGTCGATCCAGTTTTTAGCTATCCCTGCCCACACATCGGTGCCATGGGATAAACCAGATATTCTTACTAATTCAGAAAAACTCTTTGGCCTTGTGTCTTCCAACATCATTCTGACAAAGGTAGTGCCAAATTCTGGGACCCCTAACGTTCCAACAGTTGTACCTAATTCATTTTTTAAGTCTATTTTCAACGCTTTTGTAGAGGAGAACAAGCTCAAAGTTTTTTTATCGTCCATTGGGATCGCTAATGGGTCTACTCCAGTTAAATCAGACATCATTTTAATGAATGTGGGGTCATCGTGACCAAGTGCATCTAATTTTACAAGATCGTTATGTATAACGTGGTAATCAAAATGGGTGGTTTGAACACTTGATTTAGTGTCATTGGCAGGGAACTGAATTGGTGTATAATTGTAAACTTCATCTTCTTTTGGAACTATCATTAATCCACCAGGATGTTGCCCTGTTGTTCGTTTTACCCCTGTTATCGCCTTGACTATTCGCGTTATCTCGCTATTCTTCACAATTCCTTGCTCTTCGCAATATTTTTTAGCAAAACCAAAGGCCGTTCTGTCTGCAATTGTTGATATAGTACCTGCCCGAAAAACATGGCCTTCTCCGAACATTTTTTCAATGTATTTATGCGCCATGTTTTGATAATCTCCAGAAAAATTCAAATCTATATCAGGTATTTTGTCACCTTCAAACCCCATGAATGTTTCAAATGGTATATCTTGACCATCTTTTTTCATTTTAGTTCCACATTTTTCACATTTTTTATCAGGAAGATCATAACCAGAACTTATTTCCTCATTATCAAAAAATTCTACGTTTTTACAATTTGGACATATATAATGAGGAGGTAAAGGGTTTATCTCGGTTATTCCCAGCATCGTAGCCACCAAAGAAGAACCAACAGAACCTCTGGAACCCACCAAATATCCATCCTCTAAGGATTTTTTCACTATTTTTTGAGCAATTAGATACAGTACAGCATACCCATGTTTTATGATGGATTCTAGTTCTCTGTTCAAACGGCTTTCAACGATTTTTGGTAAAGGATTGCCATATATTTCATAGGCTTTTTCCTTTGCAAGTTTTTCAATTTCTAATTCAGCGTTCTCTATCTTTGGAGGATGCAGTTTGTTACTAAGTGGCTTTATTATTTCTATCTGATCTGCAATCTCGTTAGTATTGGTTATGACAATTTTCTCTGCTATTTCTTTATCTTCAAAAATTCGTTGAGCTTCTTCTACCATCTCATCAGTTGTACGCAAGTATCTGTGTGCAGTGGAAGTTTTTCTCTTTTCTGCAACTTTTAATGCGTTGTAAAAAATCTGATCTTCTTTATCTAGGTAATGGGCGTTTGAAACCATAACAACAGGCATGTTTAATTCGTTGCCAAGGTTATATATATCCCTATAAATCTTTTTTAACTGTTCTTCTGAAATAGATCTGTCTGATAATGCATCTAACGGGGTTAATTCCAAATAATCGTAAAATTTGGCAATTTCGAGAATTTCATCATGAGATCCACCCCTGAGATAGCTTTGAAAGATTTCTCCTTCTTCTGCTCCACTACCTATCAACAAACCTTCTCTCATTTGAGATAATTGGCTTTTTAAAATTCTAGGAACTCTGTAAAAATATTTTATGTGGGCATTTGAAACTAGTTTATAAAGATTCTTAAGGCCTGTTTTGTTTTTTACTAAAATAGTCATCGTACTTGGTCGAATTCTTTTAAAATCTATGAATTTTTGTAATTTTTCAAGATCCGACAACATTTCAACATCCATACCTGCCGTGAGGCCGTTTTTATTTTTCAGTTTTGCCATTTCTATCAGTTTCAAAAACACTAAGGCGGTTATATAGGCGTCTTCATGAGCCCTATGGTGTTCAAAACTCCCAAGCTTTAACTCCTCAACTACCTTATCAAGCCCATACCCTTTCAACGTTAACAGAGATTTTGAAAGAGCTAAAGTATCAATATAAGTCTGCTCAAAGTGATCGTTATAGACCTTCCTAACCCATTCTCGTAAAAAACGGTAATCAAAGTCTGCGTTGTGGGCAACTAACACTGTACCTTCTATGAAACTCAAAAATTGAGGAAGGACTTCCTCTATAGGTCTTTCAACTTCCAACATCTGATTCGTTATACCTGTAAAATTAGTTGTAAAGTTTGAGACAGGTTTTCTGGGCTTTACTAAACTATGAAACTTAGACACTATTTTCATATTCTTTATTTTTACAGCCCCGATCTCTATAATTTCGTGCATGGCAGGCTCTAATCCTGTAGTTTCCAAGTCAAAAACAACAAACTCAGTTTCACTTATTTTCTTATCTTCCCCGAGCAAACTTATAATATTGACAAATTCATCAACGACATAGGCTTGCATACCGAAAATAGGTTTAATACCTTCAGCAACAGCTTTTTCATAAAATTCTGGAATACTCTGAACGACCCCAGAATCGGTTATAGCTACCGCTTTATGGCCCCAATTTTTTATGGTCTTTACTACTTCCCCCACATCGAGTAACCCTTCCATCGCACTTAGTTTTGAATGTAAATGAAGCTCCACCCTTTTTGTGGGGTATTTATCTTTCCTTTCAAGGGTTTCTTCTTTTAACTTAACTATATTCATAGGTCTAATTGCAAATTCATGACTAAAAGAATCGTAAAAAATAATACCTTCAATTAATACGTTATCTCCCTCATCTAATTCTTTGTTTAAATTATTAGCCGTTTCAGAAAAGGTTTTTACAACAGCGGAACTTTTTTTATCAGTAATGAAAAGAGTAGATACAGGTCCTTTTTCATTGTACTCTTTGTAAAATATTTTCCCGTTAACTACAACGTTACTTCCTTCATTTGAAGGAAGCATCGATAACGGTAGTGGTACCTTTTTAAAATCTCTCCCTATTATTACAACCCTTTCGACTTCAGCTAATTTTTTCGAGGTTTCATAATCAGAAGATAAATTACTATCTTGGGAATAATGGGTTTCATAACCTTCATCAATAAAAGTTGGTTTTAAACTTTCATCTATAATGATTTCATAAGGGATTTCTTTCCCAAGATATTTAAATAAAATATTATCCAATTCTTCTTTTTCCTTTGTTAATCGGTTTTTTACTATCGGCGAGTACGTTTTAAATACTATTTTGTTTTCTTGAGAATATTCAGGTTTTAAAAGTCTTAGATAATCTTTTAAACGAAGATTCATTATCAATTGATGCCAATTATTAACTATAAATTCAGGTCCTTCATCATTTGTAAAAGAGATTTTTACATCTCTCTTGAGAAGTCTGGTAAAGAAAAGCTTTAATGAAGCCTCATCTATATCTTCACTTAATTTCTGTAAATTGATTTCAACCTCTTTGTCTTTCACGATGATTTTCCCATTTAATTCAAAAGGAATGAACCCCACATTTTCCTTTAAGAAATCTTTAATATCCAGCATTTTTGAAGCTCCTCCTAAAATTTCCATGGCAAAAAGCCGTGGCTAACGCATCTGCTGCATCATCTGGAGTTGGTGTTTTTTCCAACTTCAATAATAATTTTAAGGTTCTCTGTATCTGCCCTTTTTCAGCTCTTCCATATCCTGTAACAGCCTGTTTTATCTGAAAAGGTGTGTATTCATAAATCGGTATATTTTCTTTTTCCAAACAAAGTAGAATAACGCCTCTAGCCTCTCCAACCTGTATAGCGGTTGCAACGTTTTTAAAAAAGTACAATTTTTCTACAGCAGATTCATCAGGCTTATAGGTTTGTATTAAATTCCTAAGTTGTTCGTCTATGCTCAGCAACCTTTTTGGAAGTTCTTCTTCCTTGCTGGTATATATTACACCATAATCGATAAAATTGAAAATGTTACCTTTTTTTTCAAGGACACCATATCCAATTCTTCCATAACCGGGATCTATACCCAGAATTACCATTTAAGATACACTCCAAATACATTCAATTTCTTCTATCTCTTTGGGGATTGCCCTTGATAAATTTTCGCATCCGTTCTCAGTTATAAGAAGATCGTCTTCTATACGCACGCCGATACCCTCTTCCTCTATGTACAAACCTGGTTCGTTGGTAATAACCATTCCTGGTTTTAAAGGCATATACTTGTCACCTACGTCATGGGTATCTAAACCCAAAAAGTGACTCACAGAATGAAAATAATATTTTGAAAGTTCTTCATCGGTTTTAATCAATCCTATCTTTTTACAACTTTCTGCTAATGATTTCTTTGCAATTTCATTCAATTCAAAAAGGGTTAAACCTGGCTTGGCTTGTGACTGAACTTCTTTCTGGGTATTTAAAACAATTTGGTAAATTTCCGCTTGCCTTGGAGAAAACTTTCTGCTTATTGGGAAAGTTCTGGATATATCGCCGCTATAGTAATTATATTGTGCTCCCAAGTCCAGCAAAACTAAATCTCCTTCTTGTATTTTTCTTTCGTTGGCAGAGTAATGTAGAATCGTGGAGTTAGGCCCTGAAGCTACTATTGGTTTAAATGCGAAATCTTTTACCCCGTTTTTTCTCAAAGAAAAATCAAAATATGCTTCGAGCTCGTACTCGTACATTCCAGGCTTTGAATTTTTTATTATGTTCAAAATTCCTTCTTTTGTAATTTCGATAGCTTTCTTAATATTTTCTATTTCTTCTTCGTCTTTAATAGTCCTCAAATCTGCTATTTTTGTTGAAATATCTTTTATACAAACATATGGAAACAATCTTTGTATTTCTTGAGCAATTTGCTTTTCTTTTGTCATATTCTCCCAATGAGGAGATTTTAAATACAAATATACATTTTTAATATTAGACCTTGATAGGGTGTCTCCAATATATCCATTGAATTCATCCAAAAAAGATATATCTTCTTCTTGAATTTTACTCAATTTAGAACAATGCTCTTTACTTGGTTTTTTACCAACCCACCTAGCTAACTTTGGATCGTTTCTTTCTATGAACAGTTTTTCAACAACTTTTGATTCGGTTTTGCTAATTACTAAATAAGCGTTTTCTATGTCCAAATCAGTAAAATAATAGAAGTTTCGATTCGGGGTAAAGTTATAGGTTTCGTCTGCGCTTTTTACTGGGCTCTTTCCTGAGTAAAGAATCAACATCGAACCTTCTTCTAAACTGTTTAATATTTTTTCTATTCTACTTTTTACATCAGCCATATCGAATCCCCCTAACACGAAAAAAATTGTTTGCTTCTAATCTACGATTTATTATATCATTAAAATGTGATACTTTCATTCTAAAGAAATTACTTTTTTAGACGATTATATTTTAGGAATCAGAATTAGACACTTTAGAAATTAAATAATTTTAAAAAACAAGATTTTGATTTTAAAAGGGTCACAGGGTGGAGCCCTCCCCGACCCAGCCGGGCGGGCTGCTGGGCAAAGGAGAGCTAAAAATGATGGAGGTATTTTAAAAATTTTTGAATTTTAGAAGTATGCTTTAAAGCAAATTTCAGAGTTTCTAAAGTCAGTATGTCAGAATAAAAAGGAGTGGTTATAATGTTTGATGATGAGAATATAAGGTTAAAAATAAGTGGGTTAAAAAGTGTTAATTTAGATATTCCTGCAGAAAAGTACAATACTTTTGAAGAGATGGTGCAAGATTATATTAACAAAACACAAGGTGTGTTGACTAAAATAAAGATCAACGAAAAAGAGATTCCCCTAAGTTATTACGATGAAATAAAAGATTCTTTTTTTGAAGGTGGAGAAGAGATAGAGTTGGAATTCACGTCAAAAAAAGAAGTTTTGTTCGATCTTATCTCCCAATCACTTGAATACATTAGTAAGGTTAGGGAAAATTTAGAAAGGGTTTCAAAAGAAGTTTTGCTTAATACAAACGAAGGGCATAAAATGCTTAACAGTATTGCAGAAGGTTTACAAGCACTATTAAACGTTATACAACAAACACGAGCTTTCAGTGACGAAGCTTTTTACAACCCTGGAGACTTAGACTACGTACAAAATGTTGTCCAAGACATAATTAAATCCCAAAGCGAACAAGATTATTTAGAACTCTCAGACATCATCGAATTCGATTTCAACGAAGTTTTGTCAACCTTTGAAACGATTTTAAAAAATGCTCAAAAAACTCTTGAAAGAAAAGGGGTGTAATTTGAATGTACAATAATAATCAAAACGCTAACTATTATTTTGAAAACAGTATAAAAACAGCTAGCCCCGCAAAATTAGTCGAATTATTGTATCAAAATTCAATCGAAAGAATAAATAAGGCAATAAAAGCTATCGAGAATAAAAATCTTTCCGAGGCTAACAAACAGATTATAAGGGTGGAAGACATAGTTACAGAACTTAACGTCTCGTTGAATCTTGAAAAAGGCGGAGAGATAGCTAAAAATCTCAGAGCTCTATACAATTACATGTATCAAAGACTGTTAGAATCAAATAACAAAAAAGATATTGAAATCTTAAAAGAAGTAAGATCTTTTCTACAAGAGCTCTTAGATACCTGGAAAGAACTATTGAAAAAAGAACTCAAAACTTCCCGCGAGTTAAACGCTAAATCTGTCGATCCTAAATTTGATCTTCAATATTAAATTAATAAATTCAAAAACCCTCCCAAATCATATACGCTTGTTGGAGGGTTTTTGTTTAATCGATTTTAAAATCTATGCCATCGTAGATTTTCAACATCTTTATTTCGTGAAGTGACGGCTCCAAAAGCCTTTCTTCAAGAATTTTATCGGTATCTATACTTACCTGTGCAATTACGTCTTCTTCATCCCCCAATTTAATGAGGGTATCTCCGTGTGGATCAACAGCTATGGAATTTCCGCAAAAAGGGATCGAATCTTCAGAGGGTTTACCAACGGCGTTTACCCCAATTGCAAACAGTTGATTATCTTGTGCCCGGGCGGATGTTCTTACCTCTACTAATTTTTCAAAACCTTTTGGAACAGCAGATGTAATTATTAGTATTTGTGCCCCTCTAAGGGCCATTATCCTATATAATTCAGGAAAAGCATGATCATAACAAATTGATAAACCTATTTTTATACCTTTCCAATCTATTATTTCTATAGACGTTCCTTCGGAAAGTCTAAACTTTTCTTTTGGAAAAACAAATATTTTTCTATACTTACCAAGCAATTTACCTGAATCATCTATTAAAATCGAGGTATCGTAATACTTACCAATTATTAACGGGTCTTTTTCTAAAATGTTTGCAACAATAGAGACATTGTATTTCTTTGCAATCCTTATAATTTCTTGAGTAGTTTCTCCTTCTGGTATTAATTCGGCAAGATTTTCAGCGTAATTGTTAATATTTTCTAGATCGTATCCTATGTTAAAAAACTCTGGTAGGATGTATAAATCCGCTTTTTTTACTTCTTTTGAAATCAATGAGTCTAGCTTTTTAAGGTTTGTTTCTTTGTCGTTCAATTTTGAACTTAATTGCACTAAACCAAATACTTTTTTCATAATGATGCCCCCAGTATTATATATAGATATGAAACTACCTAAGAGTAGCCAGTAAAAACTCTATACCTCTCCTTTTTATCCTAACATCGTTCAACTCTACAATTATATGTTCTATTTTAGAAGGATCCACATGTTCTATCTTAGATCTGTTATATAACGAGGATAACTCTAATTCTAACGCCTTCCTCATTAATTTATACTTTTCAAAAAGCAATTCGTATCTGTTAATACCTTGAGTTTCTTTTATTTTCTTTTCTAAATCTTTTATATGTTCTTTAAGATCTTTGGCTTCTCTTTCCATGTTATTTATTATACCTATATTCGGTTTTGAAAGATCTTCAGAGATATCCCACGTAAATTTAGGATATACTATGTTAACTTTTGAGCCTTCATCATCAGAAAAAGTATTAAAAGATAGCTTAGGTATTTTTAATGTTAATATCTCTTTTGGCTTGATTGTTCCATCGAATTCTTCTAATTCGTTCTCTAACAAATCGGTTTTTATTGATTTTTGAGTTAATTTTATCTTTTTTTTCTTGTGAGAAGGATTAAAAAATCGCAGAGATATCCCCTCTTCGTCTATTGAAGGTTTCATATTCACAAATTCTATGTTTTCGTCCACTGAAGAATAGAATTTATGTACCACGACAGGCTGGTTTTCTGAGTCTGAATTATTACGGTGCTTATAAAACAATAAAGGAGGATTGATAAAGGAATTTTTGTATTTCAAAAAATTATCTTTATCTGAAAGGCAAAAGGCTGCTTCAATTTTCATTTTTCTTTTTACTTCAGCTCCAGGAGTGTACATTACGGGTCCGGCGTCTCCAATTCTTCCTTTTACATTTTCGCGAGAAAGCCAGCTTACAGATCTTAATAAAATTAAAGAAACAGCTTTTTCTAAGGAGTTAGTAGAATGTGTGGTATAACTATAAATTCCTTTGGCCATAAAGGCTGCGAAATAGTCATCCTTTTCTAATCCAACGTAATCCTTCATAGGAAAAACGTTATTAAAAGAGATTTCTCTTGCAGCAACTAAAAACTTTTTCATTTCTTCTTCTGGTTCTTCATATTTTACTTCATATGGTCTTTTTACAGAATCGAAAGGTACACCCGCATTTATATCTCCATCTCCAATTAAAGCTAAAAGTAATCCATAATCTGATCCTTTTCCCAAAGAGTCAATTTCGATATTGATATAGGGCAATTCTGAAAATGTCAAATTAAGTGTGAAGTCAACTTCGTTGCTGGTAAAATCAAGAGCTATTTTGGAATAATTATCTGACTGTGCTTTCAACCTCATTTCTGAGAAAGTTAAGTTCAACTCTTTATCAAATGCAGAAGAGTATTCATCACCTTTATCTTCTACCAAAACAGCTCTGATTAAATAATCGTTATTTTCCTTTTTAATTCTAAGCTTCCCGTTTTCAACGAATGCTTTGAAATGTTCATTCTCCCAATGAAAACTATTTATAGGTTTTTCTGAAGAATTCACGTTATACTTTTTTAAATTTACTTTTGATATACTTCCTGCAGGTGCTGAAAATCTATAAAGGTTTTCTTTATTTTCGAATAATACAGGTAATTCCTGCAGATTCAAGTTTAGACAAACATAACCTAAAGGTAAAATCTGGCCTACCTTATCCAAAACTTTATTTAAAGTTGATTCAAAAATCTCTTTAATTTTATTGTATCTTTCTTCCATATCTTCATGAATCTGATCTACTCCTACTCCTCCTATGCTGTCGTGGACCAGGTTCATTATTAAATATTCCCAAGCCTTTTGTATCTCTTTATCGTCTTCAGAATTGTCTACGATAGCAATCAGGGGTTCTAATACCTTAGAGAGCATATATTCAGAATGCCAATTCATAATTTTTAAATACTGCCTTGTTGATAAACTTCCTGGAAATGTCGAAACAACGCTTCCATCAATTAGCTCACCAACGTATTTTTCTATTAAAGAAGGGTCTTCTTGTTTAAAATATCCTTGAATAAACTCATCTGGAAAAACCGCTTTTAATTCTCCATCAGTGGGATCTTCTGGAACAGGATCCAAGTCGTATCCGTTTAGTAAAGGAAGGTAATTAGTTTTCGAATATTTTTTTAGCTTGTTAATTTCCAATTCCAATCTTTTTTCCATAACTTCTGGATAATCTTTCAATCTCATAATATTCCTATAACTATCAAGTAAAAATATGCCGTGAATCTTGCTACCATCGGGACTGCTCCAAGTAAACCCGATTTTTGGAATTTTCATATTTAAACCTCTCCAGAGGAAACAACCTTCTATTTCACTTTTAAAATTAATTTGTGGAACTTGAGACGAAAAGCCAAAATTATCTAGTAACCAACCTATATTCATCACATTTCCATATTTTTTAGCCTCTTGTCCACCCAATATAATATTTCTGATTGAGCTTTCTTCAGAGACTCTCCAATCAATTTGTCCATAGTATGGGCCAAAGGCTATATTTTTAGAGTATTTTTTCAATTTGTCCTCTGCTTTTTTTCTTTCTTCTCCTTGAAAATTACTTAAATAATCTTTCACTAACAACATTTGTCCGTCTAACACAAATTTGTATTCAGGATTATTATCAATTAACTCGAAGAGTTTTTGAAATAAACTAGGTAACATTTTTTTTGTTATATCCGCAGGAGCGAACCATTCTCTATCCCAATGTGTGTGTGAAATGATATGGTACATCTCTTCACCTCCAATTATCCTTTAATTGAACCAGCCTGTATCCCTTGTAACAGTTGTCTCTGAAAAAATATTATAATTATCAAAATTGGGATCATACCAATTACAATAGCTGCGCTGAGTAAACCCCAATCTATACTGTATAATCCCAAGAATCTGTACATCGCAACTTGGAAAACCGTCTTACTGGGCGAACTTATTAAAATCATAGGTAAAACGAATTCATTCCATGCAAATCTGAAAGTGAATATAAAAGATATACTTAAACCAGGCCAAGATAATGGCATTATTACCTTAGTAAATCTCTGCATGGTTGTAGCTCCATCAAGAGCTGCCGCCTCTTCTAAAGAAACGGGAATGGTATCAAAATGGTTTTTGAGAATAAAAATATTCAAGGGTATTATTAAAACCTGGTAAGCCAAGATTACTCCCGCATATGTATCTAATAAACCCATCCTCTGAAATATCAAATATAACGGGATTGTGTTCATAGTTATAGGAATCATAAAAATTCCCATCACGGCAGCTAAAAGCTGCTTTTTGCCTCTGAAGTGGTACCTTGAAAAGGAAAATGCTGCTAACGCAGAAATTATAACACATAGTAAGGTCGCTGGAACCGCTACTATAATACTATTCAGAAAACTTCTTATCATTTGATCATCTTGAAAAAGCAATTTATAATTTTGAAAGGTAACTTCTTCAGGAATTAAACTAGGAGGAAATGCTCTTGCTTCCTCTGGTGTTTTCAGCGAAGTAACAAACACCCAAAATATAGGCATTATTGTATAAATAGCGAAAATAACAAGAATGATAAATAGTATAACTCTAATTGTTTTATTCTTTTTGGTCATGCCTCCTCACCTCTCAATGCTCCTAGATAAAGGAAAGAAACTATCAAATTAATAATAAGTAGAACTAATCCTATTGCCGCACCAATTGATAGATTACCTTGTTCAAAACCTTGTTTATACATATACAAGGATGCCGTTGTAGTGGACATTAAAGGCCCTCCTCCCGTCAATACCAATTGAAGATCGAAAAGGTTTACACTCCACATAGAAGTAAGGATCAAATTTATCCCCAAAAAAGGTGCCAACAAAGGCAATGTTATATTGAAAAAACTTTGAAGTGGGTTAGCACCATCAATTTTCGCAGCCTCATACAAACTTCTATCGATTGTCAACAACGAGGATTCTTGAAAAAGTATAGAAAACGGTGTGCCGAACCATATGTTAGCTATCAATAAGGATATCAAGGCCATGTTTGGATCTGATATCCAATTTACAGGCTGCATTCCTAACCTCATTAGCAGACCATTTATCAATCCAAAATAATCGTTGTACATCCACTGCCAGGAAAACCCAACAATAGTAGCGGATAAAAGCCATGGAAGTATAAAAAGAACTCTAAAAAATTTAGTCCCCCAAACTCTTTCAATTAAAATTCTGGCGATTAAAAAGCCTATAAAAATTTGAAAAAATACTGATCCTAATACAAAAAAGAGTGTAACTTTCAAAGATTGTAGGAAATATTCATTTTGAAAAATTTTTACCCAGTTTTGGAAACCAACAAAAGGCCAAACGTCATTTATATTAGTAGTTTTTACATCATGCATCGATATGGTTAGATTCCAAAATACAGGAAAAATCATTAAAAAGAACATTATGCTCAAAGCAGGGAGTAATAATAAAAAAGGCATCCATTTTTTCTTTTGCATCGGTTCACCACCTCCGTCTCTTTCTTACTTAGTATCTTCAGAAACTCTGAAGCCTACTTTAAACCATATTTCTATATTTCAAAAATTTTTTAAATACCTCCATCATTCTAGCTTACATACAATCTGCTTTAGCTTTCCTTTGCCCTGCAGCCCGCCCGGATGTGTGGGAGAGGGCTCCACCCTGTAACCCTTTTAAAATCAAAATCTTATTTTTGAAAATCTTTTTATGTTCTAAAATGTTTATCTCTTACTAAAAGCAGCCTCCTTTAAAGAAGGAGGTCTGCTCTGTTAAATTTTTACTTTTCGAAATTCCCTTAGAAAATCAAAATTTCTTCAACCTTCTTTGAGGCATCTTTCAAGGCATCTTTCGGAGTTTTTACGCCATAATAGACTTCTTCTATTGCTATTCGCAATGTCTCGGCTATTTGTGGATATTCAGGAATATTAGGTCTTCCTTTTCCAATCGCAACCGCTTTCATAAGATCTTCGAAGAAGGGTATCTCATTTTCAAGAATCGATTTGTAAGGATCTTGTTCGGCTATGGTTTTTTGAGTGGGCAAGTAAACGTATTTAGCCAAGACAGGAGTTAAAACTTCTGGATCTAGCATTATAGTCATCAATTCCCAAGCTAACTCGGGATGTTCAGATGTTGAAGGAATAGCCAACAACCAACCACCCATCATCGTCGAACTTTTCATACCCTCTTCAGGAACTGGAAATCCTGGTATCATACCAATTTGATTAAAATCAAATCCTTCGGGGAATTTCCCTAACAACCAACTTCCTTCAATCATTACGGCAAATCTCTTATCAGCAAATTCTTGACCCCATCGATGCTGTACTTGTGGCCTTATACCTGCCTCTACCTGATCTCTCAAGAAAGCTAGTGCCTTTACCCCTTCCTCGCTATAAAAAGCTGGGTAATACTCCCCATCTTTCTGTTCGAGAATTTCTCCACCATTCATCCATAGATATGGAAACCACATATCAGGCGAATGACCAGCACCAACCAAATGCATCGGTAATATACCCTTTTTCATAGTAACAGGAGCTAATTTCTTATAGGCCTCGATGTATCCATCCCAAGTTTTCAGCATTTCGGGATCTACGCCTGCTTCTTCTAACAAATCTTTCCAATACCAAGTTACCCGTGCGTCTGTCCAAGTCCAGATACCGTAAAACTTGCCATCAAATTTTGAACCGTCTACGTTTGCAGGATAAAATTCACCAATTCTTCCCCAAGAGTTAACTTCTTTTGTGATATCTTTTAGAAAACCCGATTGTGCTAACTCTCCCAACCATATTTGATCGACTGAAACTAGGTCTCTCGGAGTTTTCCCCGCAGTTAGAGTGATAAGTTTAGACCTTGCATCACCGTAGGGAAGCACTTCGTAATCCATCGTGATATCCATATCTGGATGTCTTTTGTTCAACTCTTCTAAAGCTACTGATATCAACGCCTTCCACCTATCTCCAGGAGCGGCAAATGTTCCACTTAAAACAACCTTTTCCACCGCCAAAGCCATACTTGAAAAAACTACAACAAACAACAAAAAACTCACTAAAACCTTCTTACTCATCTTGATCCCTCCTCACTTGATTTTTTGGCCGGTTGAATCTCGCCATACAAGTTCAACCGGCAAAGTAATTTTGAAATCCTCACTATTATTTTCACCCTGGATGATTGAAACTAAATATTTTGCCGCGACCTCACCCATATTTCGTAAAGGTTGCCGTACAGTGGTGAGACTTGGAAATATACTTTGCGCTATCGGTCTATCATCAAATCCATATAATTTCATTTTTTCAGGTACTGAAAGACCTCTTACTTGCAACGCTGTCAAAGTACTTACGGCTACAATATCGTTACAACAAAATATCGTATCTACATGGTTCTTCAAACATTTATCTATAGCCCTGTCTATCTCATTTTTCCCAACTATTTCGCTATAAACAGGAATATTATGCTCTTTACATGCATCGAACATTCCGTTATATCTTTCTTTCACGGAGCTAATAGAAAAATCTTCTTCAGAGAAAAACATTGTAGTTTTTACTGTTGAATTTTGAATAAGCTCTTTTGTCAAGTTATATGCACCTAAGTAATTATCAGACTGAACGAGTGGTTTTCTAATATTGTTAACTGTTTTATCCACAAAAACCATAGGAACCTCTTTTTTTAATAACCTTTTGAAAATTTCATCTTCTACTAATTCTTTTGTGGGAAGGATTATATATCCTTTAGGGTTAGAAGAGAGAATATATTTCATTTTTAATTTTGTTATAGCAGAATTAGAATCTATGAACTGAACGAAAGGTTCATATTCTGTGTTGTGATAAGCCTTTTCAATCCCCGCCAATATCTCAAAAGACAAATATTCATGTGAAATAGGAAGAACAACACCTATCTTGTTTCTTTCTTGCATTGAATTTGAAAATGACCCTTTTATAGGGGAGACAAACGTCCCCAAGCCCTGAATCCGATAAAGATAACCTTCAAAAACTAATTTATCGAGTGCTTTTCTAACAGTTTCTCTACTTACTTTAAATTCCTTGGCTAAGGCCTTTTCTGATGGTATCTGTTCATCAGGTTGATATGTTTCGTTTTCAATATTTGTTATCAAAAACTCCTTTATTTTTTCGTATTTTGGTTTGCTATTCATATTCTTTTTTCTCCTTAGGTACGTACATGTCTAGACATATTATACCAATACATTTTAAATAAACAAAATCCGATTAACGGCAACTAGATCCATTTAGAGGTAATTATTTGCGATTAGATAGATTTTTCTCCGTTTTTTGAAGAATTAGAAAAAAATATCACAATAATAGTATAATTAAAAAACCTGCCAACCTTCAAAGTGGATTAGGACGCAAAGAAAATAAGAACTTTTTCCTTATGGGTGGGCTGCGGGGCGAAAGGGCGCTATATACAATGTTTTAGAGTTCCTAAGTCCAAAAAATAACAAAAAATTGAGGAGGAAATATTTTGACTAACTTCAAAGAACAAGCTCATAAGATCCTAGAAGAAAGTCTTGTAATCGATGCACACTTTGATTTACTAATGGATGTAGCAAATCAAAGGAAATTTGGAATTCACAAAGTTATAGAAAACGATCATCTCGACAATTTTCGCAAAGGTGGATTAAATGCCGTAGTTTCCTCTTTGTTTATCGAAAGTTTTTTAACCCCTGAAATCTCATTAAGAGAGGCTTTAGATCAAATTAGCTCACTTTACCAGGAATTAGAAGAATCAAGCGATTATTTAATGTTATGTAAATCATACGAAGATATGATTAAAGCAAAAGAAAATAATAAAATCGGAATATTTTTATCTTTTGAAGGTGTCGAGCCCTTAAACAACGATTTAGATTTACTCGATATCTTTTACCGTTTAGGTGTGAGATTTGTAGGATTAACCTGGAGCAGAAGGAACTTTGCAGGTGATGGAAGTAAGTTTTTACCGCCAGATCCAAAGAAAAATTCTAACGGTTTATCTGATTTTGGAAAAGATTTAGTCAAAAAAGTTCAAAGTCTAGGAATGATAATAGATGTTAGCCATTTGAACGACAAAGGATTTTGGCAAGTTATTGAGATTACTAAGGGACCTATAATAGCTTCCCATTCTAATTGTAGAAAGATAGTAAACTTAGAAAGAAATCTCTCTGATCCACAAATAAAGGCTATAGCAGATACCGACGGGGTAATAGGAATAAATGCCTTGAACAAAATCGTTGCCAAAGATCCAGAAAAAGCCAACGTTGGCGATTTGGTTAAACATATAGATCACATTGTAAATTTAGTGGGCATTGAGTATGTAGGTTTGGGTTTTGATTTCTGTGAGCATCTAAAAAAATTCAATCCCCAGTTTGTTAATGAACTAAATCCATCTCCATCTTTTCAAGTTTTAAATAACCATTCAAACATAGTATTACTCGTTGAGAAACTACTGCAAAGGGGATACGGTGAAGAAGACATAAAGAAGATATTGGGAGAAAACTTTTTACGTGTGTATAAAAAAGTACTAATTGATTAAAATTATTAACGTAATAAATTCCAAAAATATGATAAAATAAAAAAGAGAGTCTATTTGAGGGAGATAACAGATGCCAGGATATTTAACACACATTATCTTCGGTCACAAGATTTTTCCAGAGAGTTTAAAAAATGTGAAAATGTTTAACCTTGGACTGATGGGTCCAGATATTTTTTATTACAATATTTCTGATCCCAAATATCACATTATTGGTGAGACTTTGCATAATGTTGATTTAACAAGGCTTATAAAAGAAATTCAAAAGGAAAGCCCTGAGTATGCTTTAGGTTTATACTTACATTCTTATCTTGATCTGAAATTACATCCGCGAATAAATATTATAGAAAGAAATACCGGCAAATCACATACCAAAGTAGAAACTTTGATCGACGCAGCTTTATTAAAAAAAGAATGGAACACCACCATTTTCAGGTTAGACAAGCATTTTTTCCCTAATAAATTACCAGCTAGATTTATGAGGATTTTCGATGAAGTGCTTTACTACTATTACGAGGTAGAAGATGTAAATATCAAAAGTTTGTATGAAATTTTTTTGAAAAACTTTTTATTCTTATACAAGTGGTATCCTATCAAAGCCGTTGCTTCGTATGTTCTTTACGTTGTTTCCATGGGAAGATTCAATTACAAGGACTATTTTATATTTAGAACCCCTTCTTTGGATATTCTGAATGATTTTGGAGTAGAAACATTGTGGAAAGAGTCTTTAAATGAAATTGATCAACTATTATCCGAAAGATTTTAATCAAAACTTACAGAAAAAGGGATGTGAAACTTTAATATGGCTACAGGTAATTTAGTAGTAATTGTAGGACCAATGTATTCTGGCAAAACTTCTGAATTAATCTCTTTCATTGAAATTTACACCCTTGGGAAAAAGAAGATAAAAGTTTTTAAACCTTTATTAGATAACAGATATAACGAAACTTCTATTGTATCTCATTCAAATACATCCGTTAAAGCCATCCCCATCAATAATTCTGCTGAAATTCTGCCTCGACTTGATGGAGACGAAAAGGCGATTTTTATAGATGAAATTCAGTTTTTAGACGAAACACTTAGAGAAGTGGTTGTCGAGATGATCAATTCTGGTAAGGATGTTTATTGTGCAGGTCTGGATTTGAGTTATAAAAATAATCCTTTCAAAGTTACTTCGCTTTTAATGTCTCATGCGGACACTGTGATTAAAAAGAAAGCGGTCTGTCATGAATGTGGAGAATACAGGGGTACAATGACTTACAAAACTGTGGAAAACGGTGGAGAAATCGATGTTGGCGGATTTGAAAAATATATCGCTGTATGTAGAGATTGCTACTTAGAGTTGAATAAAAACAAACAGAATCAAAACAAATCACAGAATCAAGGGGGTTGATCTATGCGAATTACAAGTATCTATGACAAAGTTGAATTAGCGAACAAAGTGAAAATTCCTTGGTTGGGTTATGGGACATACAAAGCCCATGGAGATGAATTGATAGAGGGTGTAAAGCACGCTTTAAGTATAGGATATAGGTTGATAGATACCGCTGAAATGTACGAAAACGAAGAAGAGATAGGTAAAGCCATTAGACAAAGTAAAATACCAAGAAATGAAATTTTTATAACCTCCAAAGTATGGAATACGAATCAAGGTTTTGAAAGTACTTTAAACTCTTTTGAGAATTCCTTAAAAAGATTGGGAACAGATTATTTAGATTTATATTTAATACACTGGCCTGTAAGTGGAAAATACTTAGAAACATGGGAAGCTCTTGAAAAGTTGTATAAAGAAGGTAGAGTAAGGGCTATAGGTGTGAGTAACTTTTTAATTCATCATCTTCAAGATATAATAAACAACTGTGAAATTACACCTATGGTTAATCAAGTAGAATTTCATCCATACTTATTGCAAAGAGATCTTCTGGATTTTTGTCAAAAAAACAAAATACGACTTGAGGCTTGGAGTCCTTTAATGAGGGGAAGAGTTCTAGACATACCTCAGTTAATTGATATAGCAAAAAAGTACAAAAAAACTCCTGCACAAATAGTATTAAGATGGGACTTACAACATGGTGTGGTAACTATTCCCAAATCTGTACACAAAGAAAGAATAAAAGAAAATGCCGATATTTTCGATTTTGAACTAACAGAAGAAGAAATGAATATAATAGACAATTTAGACCAGAATAAAAGATTTGGAGCAAATCCCGATGATTTTTAAGAGTAACATAGGTTTTAAAAAGATTAATTGATTTTTCAACAATGAAGTGCTATAATATGAAAGCATCATTACAGGAGGCTGGGTCCTGCGCAATAGGAACCCGTGAAACTGGTCAGGCCCGGAAGGGAGCAGCCATAAGCGGAGATTTCTATGTGCAGCAGGGAAACCCGGCCATCTTTAATAATTTTGGAGGTACGAACAAATTGACTCGACGAAAGAAAAATAAAAACGAATATGAAGATATTCAAGTATACGGCCCAGAAGACATCGGATTTATGAAAGTTGACGAGGTAATCAAAAAAGTTAATAACGATCTGAAGCCTAAAGAAAAAGAAATTAAAAAAACTCCTTCTTTTGAGCATTACTACAGCGAAAATCCAACGTCAGAATTAACTGTAAAGGAGTTAGTTTTAAATTTGAGAAATGGGCATAAGTATCTATTTAAAGCCCCATCTGGAGTATATGGAAAGAAAAGGATTGATAGAGCAAGCATTTTATTGATTGAAAAAGTTCAGCTAACAAATGAAAAAGTTTTAGACATGGGATGCGGATATGGTGCAATAGGTATATCCTTAAAAAGAGAGTTTCCTGACATTGATCTGTACATGAGTGACATAAACAACAGAGCCGTTGATTTTTCTAAAATAAACGCCAAAAACAACAATGTGAACGCTGTTATCAAACAAGGAAATCTATTCAAACCATGGGAAGGTGAATACTTCGATGTTATTGTCACTAACCCTCCAATAGTTGCAGGTAAAGAAGTATTACATGAACTAATCGAAGAATCATATCTTCACTTAAATGAGAATGGAAGGATATATTTAGTGGCTTACCACAATAAAGGCGGAAAAAGCCTAGAAGATTATATGAAACAAATTTTTGGTAATGTAAAAGAGTTAGAAAAATCCGGTGGTTTTAGAGTTTATCTTTCGATAAAGAGGGGCTAAGATGTTTTTTGGATGCAAAAATCTTTCTTTCAGTTATTATGAAAAAAAAGTACTAACAAATATAAATTTAGACGTTAAGAAAGGTGAGTTTATCGGTTTAGTTGGAAGTAATGGAAGCGGGAAATCTACGCTTCTAAAGCTTCTATGTGGTATCTTATCTCCTCAAGAGGGAGAAGTAATTATCAAAGATCAAAAATTGGATGAAAGTAATAGAATGAATGTAGGTTATATTTTTCAAAACCCCGAAAATCAAATTATAGGGGTCACGGTTGAAGAGGATGTGGCTTTTGGGTTGGAAAACATAGGGGTCCCAAGGGAAAAGATGCTTGAAAAGATCGAGTGGGCCCTTTCAACAGTAGGGTTAGAGGGCTTGAACCACGCAGACCCAAATGCATTATCTGGAGGGCAGAAACAAAGACTTGCAATAGCATCCATCCTTGCTATGGAACCTGAGATTATACTCATGGATGAACCTACTTCAATGTTAGATCCAAAAGGTCGAAATGAAATCTACAAAGTTATACACAATCTCAGGGAAATAGGAGAAACAATTATAATAGCTTCTCATCATTCTTCTGACCTGGAATATGTAGACAAAATCATTGCTCTCAACGATGGAGAGATTGTTTATGAAGGGGAAAAAGATCAATTTTACAAGAATAAAGTTATCCAATCAGAGCTACCTTTCAATGAAAAAATAAAAAGAGTATTCAATACCGATTTAAAAAAGTTGGTTGATGAAATATGTCGATAATACTTGAAGATGTAAGTTTTACTTACGCATTGAATACACCTTTTCAAAAGACAGGCCTAACAAATATAAATCTGGAAATTAAAAAAGGGGATTTGTGGTTATTTGTGGGACATACAGGATCCGGAAAAACTACATTGATAAGTTTAATGAACGGATTACTAACTCCTCAACAAGGAAGTTTATTAGTTGAAGGATTATCCACAAAAGACAAACAGGTCAACATAAAAGATATCAGAAAGAAAATTGGCATTGTTTTTCAATACCCTGAATCCCAATTTTTTCTTCCTACCATCAAAGAAGAAATAATGTTTGCACCAAAAAATTTTGGGGTTCAACTAAGTGAGGATTTACTAAAGTACTATTTAGAATTGGTAAAGTTACCCGAATCATACCTTGAAAAAAATCCATTTGAGCTCTCAGGTGGAGAAATGAGAAAGGTAGCGATTATCTCTGTTCTCTCCTATAACCCTGATTATATAATCTTTGATGAACCCACTGTAGGATTAGACTACCTGACAAAAACTTCTATATTCAACCTTATAAAAGAACTTCACAACTTGGGAAAGACCATAATAATATCAACTCACTGGATAGACGAATTCGCCAGTTTGAAACCTAAAATACTGTTATTGAAAAACGGAGAAGAAGCTTTTAAAGGTAATTTTGACGATTTTGTTTTGTTGGATGAAAATACTCTGTGGGAAGCTGGTATAATATTAACTGAAAAGATGCAACTGTATAAATGTGCTATAAAAACAGGGAAAAAGGAATTAGCTGAAAAAATTTCATCGATTTAAAATCGAGGGGATGATGAAAAATGAAAAAGATTCTTATCTTATCCATTTTTGTTTCTATCTTTTTATTACAGCTTTTTTCTCAGTCGAGCCGGGTTATCGATCTAAGAAGAAGTTTCTTGATATACACAGAAGGTAATTCCAGTATTGGCTCCTTGGTGGAACAATATTTAAAAAATAATCTAGAAAAACAAGGAAAGTATAAGGTATTAACAAAAGATGATCTGCTATTAGAAAATCTTAGAGAAATGCTCAAAAACGAAAATTACATCAAGAAAAATCTAGAGATGGATTTTTTAGTTTATATTCAAATACTTGAAAGCTTTCCTAACTTAGAAAGAAGCAAAGAGTTAACATGGTGGGAGTACCGTATAATAGCAAAGATCAACGTTGTCAAAATTTCAACTGGAGAAAATATCTATTCCAAACTTCATACTTCAAGTGGTACCTCATATATAAATGCTAGTACCAGCAATTTTGAAGCATTATACTATTCAAGAAGATCCGCTGCAAATAATCTTGCTTCGTTTATCGCCACAGAGCTGAACAAACTTTTTAAAATAAGGGCAAACATTGTAGCTAAAGAAAATAATTATGTTCATATAGATGCAGGAAGAAACGTTGGAATAAGAAAGGGCATGATGTTCGAATTTGTAATCAGCAAAGAACTAAATGGAGAGTTTTATGACCTTCACGGTGGCAAATTAATAGCTGAAGAAGTTTGGAATAATAACAGTTTACTCAAAATACTGGAAACACCTAAAAATTTCAACTACCAAGATCAAAATGTTTACGTATTAGAAAATCCAAGTCTCTCTCCTATAAGAACCATCACAAGAATATTTTACGCGAACGAAGGTTTCAAAAAAAACGGTATAGGATTCGAAGTAGGAATCGATGATTATGAACACTTATATACTGGATTCTCTTTTGTGTTTTTGTTCGATGAAAATACTATTGATGGTGATATTGATTTCAAATTAGGTTATCTTAACTATCTATTGGAAATGGCAGAAACGGATGCAACCCTTTTGTTTGGGATCTTAGTAGGGTTTAAAAGTGTTACAGCTTCTGATGATGCATCGGCTCTTTACTTTAAACTCACACCAGTTATCGAGTATAATTATTATTTTAGCGAAACCTTTGGGCTATATCTAGAGGCCGGATACAATTTCTTATTTCCTATAGAAGAAATAGGTAATATCGAATCGACAAATGATTTCAAAATCAGTGCTGGAGTTACATTTAGATTTTAATATATTTGGAATCACGGGCAGAGGTTTAATGGAGGTGTGTTTTTTATGTTTACGATCCGATCAGAATACGAACCTCAAGGAGATCAACCAAAGGCAATAGAAGAACTCTCTTCTGGAATCAATAAAGATTATAGATTTCAAACTTTATTAGGTGTAACAGGATCTGGTAAAACCTACACAATGGCTAATATTATTGCAAAAGTGAATAGACCAACTTTAGTGCTCTCTCCGAATAAAATCTTAGCCGTTCAACTATATAACGAATTCAAGGAGTTTTTTCCAGAAAATAGAGTAGAATTTTTTATAAGTTATTACGATTACTACCAACCAGAAGCTTACATCCCTTCTCGAGACATATACATAGAAAAAAATGCAGACATAAACGATATTTTAGTCAAAATGAGGCTTTCGACGTTAAAATCAGTTTTAACAAGAAGAGACGTAATCGTAGTTTCCAGTGTCTCAGCTATTTATGCCTCGGGAAACCCTGATGACTTTTCAAACATAAACCTTTATTTGCGAGTGAATGAAGAGTATTCTAGAAGAGAAATCCTTGTTAAACTTGGGAAAATGCAATACACAAGGCAAGAAAAAGATTTTCTTGGTGGGACGTTTAGATGGAAAGGTGATGTTTTAGAAATATTCCCTCCTTACGAAGATTTTGGAATAAGAGTAACTTTTTTTGATAACGAAGTTGAAAAGATCGAAGCCATAGACGTACTCAACAGAACTATAATAGAAGAATTTGACAAAATTACTATTTATCCAGCGAAAGAATTTGTAACCAGTCAGGAAAAGATTTTTTCGGCTATTGAAAGAATAAATGCCGATCTGCAAACCCAAATAGAATATTTTAAAAGGGAAGGAAAACTTTTAGAAGCTCAAAGAATAGAACAAAGGGTAAGACAAGATATAGAATTCCTTCAAACATTAGGATACTGTAAAGGGATAGAAAATTATTCAAGGTATTTCGATGGAAGAAATCCCGGAGACCCTCCGTGGACTCTTTTGGATTACTTCGACGATGATTTTATTGCCTTTATCGACGAATCCCACATTGCCGTTCCACAGTTAAGAGCAATGTTCAGAGGAGATTACGCGAGGAAGAAAAACCTTGTTGACTACGGATTTAGGCTACCGTCTGCCTTGGATAACAGACCTTTAAGATTCGAAGAGTTTTTAGAAAGAACCAATCAAATTATATTTGTATCAGCTACCCCAGGTCCATTTGAAATGGAAGTATCAGACCAAATAGTTGAACAAATTATTAGACCTACAGGACTTGTGGATCCAAAGGTTGAAGTAAAATCTACGGAAGGGCAAGTGGACGATTTCATATCCGAAGTAAAAGAGGTCGTAGAAAGAGGAGAAAGGGCTCTAGCGGTGGTTTTGACGAAGAAAGATGCAGAAATTCTTTCGGACCATTTGAACCTAATGGGCATTAAATCACTGTATCTACACTCAGAACTCGATACAATTGAAAGGTCAGAGGTAGTGAAAAAGCTAAGAAACGGGGAAATTGAAGTAGTTGTTGGTGTAAACTTACTAAGGGAAGGGCTAGATTTACCGGAAGTTTCTCTTGTTGCCATAATGGATGCAGATAGAGAGGGATTTTTAAGATCTGAAACAACATTGATTCAAACGATTGGTAGGGCTGCAAGAAACGTTCAAGGAAAGGTATTACTATACGCAGACAGAATAACGGAGGCTATGAAAACCGCCATCGACGAAACGAATAGAAGAAGAGAAATACAGATTCAATATAATAAAGAAAACAACATTATCCCCCGAAGTATCATTAAAAAATTACCGGAAGATATATTTGCACCATTCAAAGATAACGAGGTAAAAGAAGAAGATTATATATTCACCGTACAGGAAAATCTCTCTCCAGATGACTACTTAGCCTTACTGGAAGAAAAAATGTACGAAGCAGCCTCCGAATTAAAATACGAAGAAGCAGCAAGATACCGAGACGAGATCAAAAGGATAAAAAGAAAATACAACATAAAGCAAAATTGACTCTAAAAAACAATTTAAAAAGGTGTAGGAATTCTACACCTTTTCTTTTTTTTGATTTACGTGTAAACTTCTTACCTTCTTTCTCAAAAATCTATCAGTATCAAAGAAAAATCTGAAAAGTCCCCAAATGAATATAAAAAATATACATAATGTAACCCACAACATTTCAACATTTCCCATGACCCCAAAAATGCCTGATCCTCTTATACCAGTAATAATAAATGCTAACAACCACTCTTGACTTAAAAGAGCTACTATGGTTATAGCAAAAAGAATCCATGGTTGGTTAATAACCAGAGTAAACACAAATAAAGAAGTTAATCCGGCAATCCATAAGATTATTCTGTAGATATTTGTTCTCTTACTCTTTTCTTCTTTGAAATCTCCTGCCAACTTTGACACCTCCAAATTTATTCTTCATCTTCGTTAACCTTCAACAAAGCCAGGAAGGCTTCTTGAGGAATATTGACCCTGCCAATCTCTCTCATCCTTTTCTTACCTTCTTTTTGCTTTTCTAGCAATTTCATCTTTCTCGTCACATCTCCACCATAACACTTTTGAAGGACATCTTTTCTTAAGGCTTTAATAGTGGATCTCGCTATTATCTTACCCTTACAATATGCTTGGATAGGTATCTCGAACTGATGTCTGGGAATTAAATCCCTTAATTTATCCACTAATTTTCTTGCAAGTGTATAACTCTGACTCTCATGAACTACGTAAGATAAAGCATCAACTTTCTCTCTATTTATTAAAATTTCTAACTTCACTAAATTAGACTCTTTGTACCCAGTTATCTCGTAATCCATAGAGGCATAACCTTTGCTAATAGCCTTCATCTTATCGAAAAAATCGAAGATCAAATCAGCCAAAGGAATCTCAAAATGTAAAACCACCCTATTCTTACCTGCATTTGATACATGAGAAAAATTACCTCTTTTTTCGACTTGAGCAAGATTGATTAAATCTCCCATATAATTAGGCGGCGTGATAATATCCAACTTGCTAAAAGGTTCGTAAACTTTCTCTATCAAATCTTCATCAGGAAACTCTGAAGGATTTGTAATTTCTATTTCTTCCCCATTTTTTAGCTTAGCCTTGTAAATTACGCTCGGAACAGTAAGGATAACGGCAAGTTCAAACTCCCTTTGCAAACGTTCTTTAACAACTTCCATGTGAAGTAAGCCCAAAAAACCTACCCTAAAACCATATCCCATAGCGGGGGAACTTTCGGGTGTGAACACCAGAGAGGCATCATTCAATTTCAACTTTTCTAGTGCCTTTCTTAATTCCTCATAATACTCAGGTAAACCTGGATAAAGTCCAGCATAGACCATCGGTTTTACTTCTTTGTACCCTGGAAGAGGTTTTTCTATGGGATTCAGTGCATCAGTAATTGTATCTCCTACTCTTGCTTGCTCAATATCTTTTATTCCTGCTACTATATAACCTATTTCGCCAGCAGACAGATCCTCTGTCTCGATCATCTCTGGGTGAAAGATCCCGACCTCGATAACTTCATAGGTCGCATTAGATGCCATTAATTTAATCTTATCGCCTTTTTTTACCTTTCCACCAAATATTCTACAATAAACGATGATCCCTTTGTATTTATCGTACTTAGCATCGAAGATCAAACCTTTCAACTTGTCTGAAGTATTGCCTTTGCTAAGGGGTGAAGGGACCTTTTGAATAATCAATTCCAGTAACTCTGTAACGCCTTCTCCAGTTTTAGCACTAATAGGGACTATAGAATCTGCTTCTATACCAACCAAATCATTTATCTCCAACATTGTTTCATCTATATTTGCGGTTGGAAGATCTATTTTGTTTACTGCACCTATGATCTCCAAATTGTTTTCTAACGCCAAATACGTGTTAGTAACCGTTTGGGCTTGAACGCCTTGAGTGGCATCAACCAGTAAAATAGCTCCTTCACACGCAGCCAAACTTCTTGAAACTTCATAGGTAAAATCAATATGCCCAGGTGTATCCAAAATGTTCAACTCATATTCATTTCCATCTTTTCCAGTATAAAAAACCTTGACTGGATGTGATTTGATAGTAATTCCTTTCTCTCTTTCAAGGTCCATTGAATCTAAATACTGTTCTCTCATGTTTCTTTCGTCTATGGAATGGGTCAATTCCAGTATTCTATCCATCAAAGTTGTTTTTCCATGATCAATATGTGCAATTATTGCTATATTTCTAATAAAATTAGGATCAAACAAAAAAGAAAGCACCTCCACAAACCTAAAAATATAGAAATATTATACCATAAAAAAGACAAACTAAAAAGGCTAGTCACTGATAGATAACTCTATATCTTCCAATTGTCTTGAGTATTCATCAATTTTTCCCTTTAGATCTTTGAAATGCTCCAGTTTATTAATCTCCTTTTTAAATGCTTCGTAGTTTTCAAACATACTTGTTTGCATTTTAACTTTTAAGCTATTTAAAAAAGATTCAACATTAGTTCTAAGTGTATTTTCTAAAGCCTTCATTTGACTAGAAATTTCATTATCCAATCTCTTCTGAACACTTCCTAATATATAGAACCTGTTCAACAAACTTTTGTTTTTAAATGTTACTGTTTTAAAGGCACTATCTAAAATTGTATTGATTTCGTTTTCTAAGTCTCCTTGAAAATCATCAAAAAATTTATCAACATCAGATTTTAACTTTTCATTTAAGAAAGAATTCTTTCCTAATCTATCTATAACTTCTTCCTTATCAAAAAATTTATCTACTCTTCTTTTTTCTTCACCTATAATATACGAAATTTCTCTTTTTATTCTCTCTTCCAATGTATTTGATACCTCTTTTTTGAATTTAGTAATCTCATGCTCGACCAATTCTTTGACTTTTTTCTGAGTTTTATAAAACTGTAAGATCGTACTCTTCAAATCAGTTAACTTACTTGAGTAATATTTTGTAAGAGAATCATTAATTGATTCCAACCTTATATTCAAAAAAGATTGATTCTCTTGCAAAAACAATTGAACATTTTCATAATATCTCTTACGAACTTCCAATTCTCCAATTTTCTCATTTAAAAGTTTGCTATTTAGGTTAATGGAATGCCTAATTTTGCCTATGATTGTTTTCAACTTCATTCTTTTCTTATCATGACTACCTATTTCGTTAAAAATGTAATCTCTAACCTGTTGGAACCCACTATCATCTTTAGACTCAATTTCTAGCTTAGCAGAGGTTAAAAAGATTTTGGGATCTTTCAAATCTATTTTGTTGCATCTATTTATAAGTTCTTTTTTAGCCATTTCTATCTCTTCTTGTGAAGCTCTATCCTTTTGGGAGAGAATAAAAATCACATCTTTGTTTAGATTCTTGATAATCTCTTCGACTAAATCCCAATCGCTTTTTGTATAAATATTTTTTGAGTCAAAAACAAACATTATCAGATTACTATTTTCCAAAAAATCTCTCGTTATCTTTTCATGTTTTTCCATTATTGTGTCCGTTCCTGGGGTATCTATTATTTCTATTCCTTCCAAAGAGTCCAAATCTTTGTAGATTGTAACTATGTCACCTTTTGTTTCAACGTTACCTTCACCTTTTCGAACAATTGTTATTTTGGATGTCTGAGGTCCTGGCCCAACCTCAAAGATATCTTCTTCTCCTTCTTTAATTCCAAGTAAAGCATTCAAAAAGCTACTTTTACCAGCTTTAACTTTACCTACGACCACGAAATTGAAAAGTGTTTCAAATTCTTTTTTTACTTCATCAATTTTATCTTTCACCAAAAAAGAATTTCTATCTATCATATCTGAATATTCGTTCAACAAGGTTTTTAACTGTGATTCTTCTTTCTTGAATTTATCGCTAACTAAAGGTATACCCATAAAACCCCACCTCTTATTTTTGAATTCAACTTAATTATATTACATATGTCATTGATTTTTTACTGCTTAACACATGTCTGTCGATCCCCTGGGTTTTTTACCTTATTGGAGGTCGACAGACGTTTTTTTAGACCATTTTCTGTTTTAGGTTAAATAAGTAAATATTAGTTAGTTGGAAGTTAAACTAAACTGTTTTTTTGTTTAACTTTAGGTTATACCTCATTTGCGTGGTACCTCTTTTGCTTCGCAGACGAGAATATGGAAAGAGTTTTTAGAGAATTACGAATAAAACTTTTGCATAAAGCGGCAAAAAGCATTTTGCACAAAGCAGCAAAATTTATTGCTTGTTTTTTTATTATGATATAATTAAAATGAATATTCTAGAATGTTCAAGGGGTAAATTGCGAAAAATACAGAATCCCAATTAGGAGGCTCAAAAATGAAAAAAGTCTCAATAACCTACAAAATCCCGGAAACTGGTATTAATTTGTTGAAAAGTAAGTACGATATTTGGGTTAATCCTAAGGATAAGCTACTCACCAAAGAAGAACTAAAAGAAATAGCAAAAGAATCTGACGCATTAATTACGATGTTGGCAGATCCAATTGATAAAGAAGTGTTAGAAGCAGGTAAGGATAGATTAAAAATTGTTTCAAACTATGCTGTTGGGTACAACAACATCGATATCCAAAAGGCAAAAGAGTTTGGAATATATGTAACTAACACCCCTGATGTATTGACCGAAACCACCGCTGATTTAGCCTGGGCGTTGATGTTAGCTGTTGCCAGGCGGATCGTTGAATCTGATGCCTTTACAAGAGAAGGTAGTTTTGATGGTTGGAAGCCTGAATTGTTTCTTGGAACCGATGTATACGGTAAAACATTAGGTATTATAGGATTTGGAAGTATAGGCCAAGCGGTTGCCAGAAGGGCAATAGGGTTCAATATGAAGGTTTATTACTATCAACGTCATCGCCCTTCCAGTGAAAAAGAAAAGGCTTTGAACGCCACTTATTTACCGTTGGATGAACTTTTGAAGGCTTCTGATTATGTGAGTTTACATGTGCCTTTGACTGACGAGACTCATCATATGTTGGATAGAGAAAAATTATCGCTGTTAAAGAAATCTGCCTTTATTATTAATACGGCAAGAGGTCCAGTGATAGATGAAGAAGCGTTATACGAAAAATTAAAAAATAAAGAGATTGCAGGAGCGGCGTTAGATGTGTATGAGAATGAACCACAGTTAACACCTGGATTAAAAGATTTGGATAACGTAGTACTAACACCCCACATTGGATCTGCTTCACACGAGACAAGAAGTCGAATGGCACAGATGGTAGCGAAAGATATAATACAAGCTTTGGAAGGAGAAACACCTGAACATCTAGTATGGAGGTAGAAATTAAATATTGAATAGAGTTTATGAAATATACAAGGGTCTTTACGATTATTATGGTCCACAGCATTGGTGGCCCGCAGATAATTGGTTTGAAGTAACTGTGGGGGCTATTTTAACCCAAAATACTTCTTGGAATAACGTCGAAAAATCTATCGAAAATATGAAACAAGGTGATTTATTAGAACCACAAAAGCTATCTGAAATCAAAGAAAAAGATTTAGCTCAATTGATAAGATCTTCGGGTTTTTACAATCTCAAAAGTAAACGTTTGAAAAACTTCTTAGAATGGTTAAAAAAATATAATTATGATATAGATAAGATTAAAGATAAAAGTGTAACCTCTTTAAGGGAAGAACTGTTAAGTATAAAAGGCATAGGGAAAGAAACCGCTGATTCTATCCTTTTATACGCTTTTGAAATGCCAGTTTTTGTGATAGATGCTTATACAAAGAGAATGTTTTCACGATTAGGTTTAATATCAGGCAAAGAATACGACGAGTTTCAAAATTTCTTCGAGAAAAACTTAAGAAAAGACGTTCAACTTTACAACGAATACCATGCCTTGATAGTTAAGCACTCAAAGGTTTACTGTAAAAAGATGCCTAAATGCTCTGAGTGTTTTCTAAAAGAAAAATGTAATTGGGGAGTGAATAACCTATAATATCTTACAACAAACTTGACCTTAAACAAATCCAAAAAATTGGAACGACTATTTCTAAATACATCTTTCCAGGTGCAAAATTATTACTTTTCGGCAATTTGGGAACGGGGAAAACAACGTTAACATCGTATATTGTTAACAGCTTGAGCAAAAGCCCTATAAATGTGACAAGCCCTACTTTTTCTTTAGTAAAGGTATATAATACAAATCCAACAATATATCACATTGATTTGTATAGGTTGAACGATCCTCAAGAGATAGAATATTTGGATATCTTTTTGGATCCTAAGGGGATATATATAATTGAATGGGCAGACTTCTTGGATTATTTAACCCCCGAAGAAAGATTGGAGATCCATATTTCGTACAATGAAGATATTAAGTATAGGGATGTAAAAATCGAAGGCTTTGGTGAAAAGTACAAAGAGATGGAGGCTAATATAGAAAAGGAGTAGTAGTTTTGTGTCAATTCAAAGAATTTATAACGTTATCTCAGAAAAAGATTACAAAGAACATAGCCAAAAAGCAAGAAAAATAGTTGAAAAGGCTCATAGCATTATCAGAAAGCCTCGAGAATTAAACGAAAGGAAGATGTTTTGGGTTTACAGAGTTTTAGGAAAAGACGCCGAACTAAAAATACCAAAAAAACATATAAACGATTTTCAATTTCTGATAATGCATATTTTAAAAAAACCGAAAGAGAATAGATTCAATGATTTAAAAAGTTATTACAAGTTAAAAGAAGAAACGATTGAGAACCTGAAATTTTTACTTTTTCCAGATAAGTTTCCACCAGGTGGCTACAATGAAAAACTAAAAAAGTACGGGGTGGAGTTCTACAATCCTCAAGTTATATTGAAAAGACTGGATTTTAAGGATTTTATAGACTTATACGCACTAATAACATACATACCTTTAGATGTGAAAACTCCCTTTGTACAAGACCTCATAGACGAGATTCTAAGCATTGATCCTATCGATACAAAGATCTCGTTGTACAAAAAAATCAAGGAGTTATTTAGGAGTTTAGGTCCTTACGAAAAACAGATGGTGGAACTTCAATTGAAAAATATATCTTACTACCATTATAGACTCATGAGCAGGAAATCGATTAAAGGCGTTATTATAGATGGCAGCAACGTTGTAAGGTACAACAATCAAGATAGTATACTTAGATTGGTTGATTTGTTAGATAATCTCTACATAGAAAATATAACGTTTTTTCCTGCAATAATAGTATTCGATAGAAACATTGAATACGTTTTAAAAAACGAAGAAGACAAGGATATTTTAAAGAAAATGTCAGAAAAAAAGAGGATTTACTTTGAATCACCTGCAGATGAACTGATCGTTCATTTGAGTAATAGACATGGTTATTACATGATTTCACAGGATAAATTTAATGAATATCAGTTTGATAAAGACAAATTACTGGAATTTCGGAGGTTTTTTGATGAGTGAACAGAGCTTTGACTTAGAGCAATATGACTACGAGTTACCTGAAGAGCTTATAGCCCAAGAACCTGTTGAACCAAGAGATAGCTGTAAGTTGATGGTGCTAAATAGAAGAGTAAAAAGTATCGAACACAAAGTTTTTAAGGATATAAAAAATTATTTACGCCCCGGCGATTTGCTTGTTTTAAATAATACCAGGGTTATCCCGGCAAGATTGTACGGCAAAAAGGAAACAGGTGCAAAAGTTGAAGTTTTACTTTTAGAAAAAAATGGAAACGATAAAACATGGAAAGCTTTGGTAAAGCCTGGTGGAAAGATAAAAAAAGGCAACAAACTTATCTTTGAAGATGATTTAGTTTGCACCGTAGTAGAACATTTGGAAGATGGCTCTAGAATTTTAGAATTTGACGATCCCAACTTTTTCTCAAAATTGCCAAGAATTGGCGAAGTCCCTTTACCGCCCTACATAAAGAAACAGATAGACGATCCTGAAAAATATCAAACTACCTACGCAAAATACGATGGTGCTGTGGCTGCACCAACCGCTGGTTTGCATTTCACCAAAGAACTGATAGAAGAGCTCACCGATTACGGTGTTAGATTCGCTGAAATCACTCTTCATGTGGGTTTAGGAACCTTTAGACCGGTTAAAGAGGCAGACATAAGGAACCACCAAATACATGAAGAGTATTATACCGTGCCAAAAAGTGTACTTCGCGATATAGTTAGAGCTAAAGCTGAAGGTAAAAGGGTCATAGCCACAGGAACAACCGTTGTTAGAACGCTCGAATCGATTGCCAGAAATCCTGACAAACTCGCAGGTAAAACAGATCTATATATTTACCCACCATTTGAATTTAAAATAATAGATGCCATGATCACCAATTTTCATCTACCGAAATCTTCACTTCTTTTTCTAGTTTCAGCATTTGCTGGTCAAGATTTTATTATGAACTCATATCAAATTGCTAAAGAAAAGAAATATAGGTTCTTTTCTTTTGGAGATGCTATGTTCATAATTTGATTTTTTTAATATTAAAGTTTATTAAATCTTAGACGATAAAAAAGTGACTAAAACTTTGAAGGTTGGGTGATAATATGGGAATATCAAATATTGGGGGAAAAGAAGACTTTTTGATTAACAATCCTATAACCAATAGACAGCACATTGAAATGGCGAGTGCCAATCAAAGAAATCCTGAAAATTCAAACCAGCCGATCCAAAAAGAAGAGGTTATGCCAGACGAACTTGACAAAGTTACTAAGATAATTGAAGATAGATTAAAAAAGTTATCCAAAATATTCAAAGGAGAGGCAAAGTTTGAAATAGAAAGGGATTTGGATATTATTGTTGTAAAAATTATAGATAAAGATAGCAAGCAAATTATAAGGCAGATACCACCTGAAGTGTCCGTGAAACTTGCCAAAGCCTTAAACGATGTTCAAGGGATATTACTTGATGAAATAGCATAATTATTAATGTTTTAATGTTTTATTAATCAGTTCGGCGACATCGTTATAAGATAAAAGTAGATGTAAATTTCTTCTTACTTCCTTTGCGCCTTCAATACCAGAAAAGTATTTCATCAATACTTTTCTGAATTTTTTTACTGCGTAAACCTCTGAACCATAGAATTCAATCATAAGTTCCAAATGTTCTAAACAAGTATCTATTCTCTCATCTAAAGTTGGATTATAATTATTCTTTGTGAATATCCAAGGGTTACCGATAGCACCCCTTGCAACTAAAACAAAATCTGCACCATACTTCAATAAATAATCATCTATATCTTTTTTACTGAACACATCACCGCTTGCTCCTAAAGGAATACGGATCTTCTTCTTTAACCTTTTCATTACTTCTCTATTCGCAATACCACTGTACATTTGTGGCCTAGTTCTACCGTGAACAATAATATAATCAGAACCTGCTTCTTGGACTGTTTGAGCCACTTCTTCTATATTTATTTGATCGTATCCTAATCTTACCTTTACCCCTACGGGCAGATCAATACTCTTTTTAAGAGCAAAAATGATATCTCCCAATAATTTTGGATTTTTCAATAAAGCCGCCCCTGAACCTTTTTTCACCACTTTATTAACAGGGCAAGCAGCGTTTATATCGATCCAATTAGCTAAACCTTGGACAGCTTTAGCTGCTTCAACGAATTTTGTTGCGTCGTTGCCAAAAAGTTGCACACCTATATTATTTTCACCCTGTTGGGGAAGCATTTTTTTAACCTTTTCATTTTCCCTTATTATGGAATCTACTGAAATCATTTCAGTAAAAGTAAAATCCGTTCCAAATCTTCTGCAAATCTCTCTAAAAGGATAATCCGTATAATCCGCCATAGGAGCTAAACCGATTTGATTTTCTAACATCCACTTACTCCTCCTGAATCTTATTCCTAATTTATTTTAGCTTTTTTCGTTAAACAGGTATATACACTAATTTTAAATCTACATACAATGTATAATTTCAAGAATTTTTAGTAAAACATAAAAATTATTGAATTATTTATTATTTTACTTGACAATTTTTATTTATTCTGGTATAATTTTTCTGAAATATTTGAAATTAGTTTAAAATTATTAAAGGAGGTTATAAAAATGTTGAGAAGTTTACAGAAAAAAATTAAAAAGGTAGAATCTTATCCCACGGCTTATGATTTACTATCTGAAGAATTATGGCAGGTTTATCTCGAAAACATAAGAAAACTGTGAAAGCAAAAGAATAAGGGTGGGCTGTGGGAAATCCTACTCACCCGTCCTCAAATGGGTGGGGAGCGGGGCTAATGGGGTAGACACTTTTACCCTTAAATGGGTGGGGAGCGGGGCGAAGGGGCGCTAAATCTAAATTTTTTAAGGTTCATAAAAGCATTATAACAAGATCAAAACAGGGGGAAATGTTATGACAAATGAGCAAAAAAGAAACTTTTTGCTATATTCTGCAGGTAGGCTTGTATCTTTAATAGGAACTGGCGTACAAATGATTGCTTTACCTCTTTATATTCTTGATCTTACAGGCTCTGGAACCCTTATGGGTACATTTGCTCTTTTAAGCACGCTTCCAGGATTAATTTTTTCACCGATAGCAGGGGTTTTGGGAGATCGAAGAAATCGAAAGAAAATTATGGTGAATACAGACTATTTACGAGGGATAATTATACTTTTTATGGCATATTCTGCCTATCAAGGTTGGATGAGCATCGCCTTTATCTTCACTGCCCAAGTATTTATTTCTATATTAGACAGTGTTTTCGGCGGCTCAACCAATGCGATGCTTCCGGACTTAGTCCCTATTGAATTCCTCACAAAAGCTAATTCACTAAATTCTTCAATAAATGGTATTTCTAATATTATAGGACCAATCCTTGGAGGAATCATATATGGATTTGGGGGAATAAAAGTTGTGTTTCTTATAAATGGAATTTCTTTCGTTATTTCTGCCATAAGCGAAATGTTTATTACTTACCATCCTCATTATGAAAGTAAGCAAAAAATATCCTTTAAATCTATGTTTTCAGACATAAAAGAGGGATTAATTTTTATAAAGGTAAGAAAGGGTTTGAAAGAATTGCTTTTATTTGCGTTGGTTCTCAATTTTATGATGGCACCGATTCTTACGATTGTGCTTCCTTATGTATTAAGGCAAGAAATCGGATTTACAAGCGAACAGTATGGAATTACTCAATCTTCTTTTACCGTGGGGATATTAATTGGTAGTATTTTAATTGGTACTATTTTTTATAAGAGTAATCCCAAAAAATCGATGACATTTGGTTTAATAGTAGAGGCTATCATGTCTTTCATCATTTCAGGTTTATTTTTTCCTAATATCGTTACCACATTCGGAGGAGCATCATGGACTTTCTTAATAATTTTATACATAAACCTTATGGTAATAGGCGTGAGCAATGCTTTTATAAATATACCTATTGATACCAACATGCAAAAAATGACACCAACCAACGTAAGATCTCGTGTTTTTACGGTTGTGGGGTTGATTACGCAAGGAGCTGTACCTGTTGGTATGCAGATATATGGTATTCTTTTAGATTTAATGAAGGGATATCAAATTGCACTGTTTGCAAGCATAGCATCAGCTATTGTAACCATCCTATTTTTAAGAATTGCACCAGAAGAAACCTTTAATCCTAAACTTGTTACTGAAGAAGTATAAAAGTCGATTTTTGATAAAATCATTTTGTTATTTGTTGTTTTTTAAATATACATATTTTTCTACGATCTCTATTTCTTCTTCTGTTAAACCATATAACGAATACACCAGTCTGTCTATATCTTGTTCCCATTGGCTGGTATCCGCAAGAGGATTCTCCTTTTTGGCGGAAATGATTTTATCTACCAACTCTTCAATCTGCTGGACGATGGATTGATTGGATGGAGTGATGGGGGGTATGGGCATAATCTCAACGTATTGGTTAGATAACCTAAAACCCGTAAAACCATATTGATGAACAATCATTTCAACGTATTTATAAATTAATTTTGAATTTAAGATTGCCATTATGTATTTAAGATTGTTTCCTGTAAAAAAAGCCATGCTATCTAATGTAAAAATGTTTGATCCAACTAAACAAAAAGTTGGTTCTTGCGTTATTCTTTGCCACACCACCTTCTCTTTCTCAAACTCGTGGTAGTAGGCGATTTGGTCCTGAGTTTCAAACCATTTATTGCTGGTTTTTTTGCGGGCATTAAAACCTAATTCTGGATATTTTTTGCCTGATTGTTCTAGTTGTCGAATATCAAAGTGGTCAAGAAAATATTTTTTCAAAGAAGGATAATCATCAATGTTTAATCGTAATGCCGGAAAAGTTCCTATCACCCACAATCCAGCCCATTCGTAATAATAACGTTTGATATCCCTGCCTCGAAGTATTGGTTTTATAACGGCTTCGGTGCGACGACGTTCTTCTTCGTCCTTACAATTGTTCAAAATTTCTTCCCGCTTTTGGCTGTCAATTATAAATGCTTCGTTGAGTCCAGTTAGCACACCTCGGTAAATTTTTACATCCCACTCTTTTAATGGTTTACCAATGCCTTCAATCTTTTCTTTCAGTTTTTGTTCAGCAGCTGAACCGATAAACCATGCATCTTTGGATAGATTAGTAAGTGTGACACCGCGACTTTTTAGCTGTTCAGTTATGTTTATAGGTTCGTTATTTTCACTTTGTAAAGTTACAGCTTTCAGATTTTTCTCGTTAGACTTTTTTTGAATTAAAAGTATATTAGTATCTACTGTTGCTGTTTCGAAGATGCCTGGTCCTAAATCAATTAGTATTTGCGGGTTGTACCTAGAAAAAAAGTTTCTTAGTTTTTCTCCATATCCTGCACGCATCCATTTGTTGGAGGTAATAAAGCAAAGTAAGCCTTTTTCTTTGAGTAGTTGAATACCTCTTTCGTAAAACAATACGTAAATATCTCCCTTTCGGTCAAAGGTTTCATAATTTAGTTTTTCATAAAGTTTGGCAAGTTTACCTCCCTCATTTTGGAGTTGAATATATGGAGGATTAGCAACCACAACATCAAAACCGCCTTTTTGGTGAAATACCTCTGAGAAATAAACCTCAATATCAAATTCAGTATTTCCATTGGTGATCTTGCTGAAGAGTTCGTCGATCTGATTTTTGTAATCTTGCTTTTTGGTAGGACTAGTCTCGCTAAAGAGCAAGGGTTTGGTTTTTTCTAAGTCTTCGAAAAGCTTAAAATTTAAAAGTTTTTTCTCTATTTTAAGTAGTGAATCTCCTCTAACTACTTTGTAATCAAGATTAGGTAGTGGTTTTATGTTGTGAAATTCTTCTTCATCCACGATCATTGATAACCAAAACCTTAATTTGCATATTTCAACTGCACCATTATCTATATCGACCCCATAGAGAGAGTTTTCAATGCAAGATCGCTTAAAATTATAAGTCTTTTCTTCTTTGTCAAGATAAATGGAAAGCAGTTTCCTCATTTTTACTATCTCATGCATCATCCCGATTGGAAAGGCGCCTGAGCCAACTGAGGGATCCAGTACTTTTATGTTTGCGAGTAGTTGGTCTAATTCTTTTGCGTTTCGCCTTATGATTTCAGGAATTTGTGTTTCATAACGTGTTGTTTTCTGATCACCTGCTTGGATTCTTTCTTCTTTTTCAAGAGCAATGGCTTCTATTTCAGTAACTGAATCAGCTTTTTCTACAAACTTTTCCAAAGCTTTTCTTAAAACTTTGCCATGCATTTCTGTTTCTAGATAACTTATCAAACTTTCTTGACACATGTAGTGAACTATCTCCCTTGGTGTGTAATAGACGCCGTATTCTTTGTTGAATTTTGTTTCTAAGCTTCTTTTTCCTGATTTCAAAACTTTTACATATTCATCGAAGTTATCTTCTCTTATGGCATTTAGTTTTTCATAGATTTTTCCAAGAAGTTCAGGGTCCAAGGCAACTTCTTTTTCGAGTGGTTCTTCTTCGTTTACAGTGAAATTGAATCTATCGAAGATATCGAGTATACCGTCTCCTTGATCTACTTCTTTCGTTTTATCGCTATTTGAAAAAAGATTATCAGGGATCATTATGTCGATTTCTACCCAGTTATAATTATTTATGGGATCAAACAATCCACCATTTAAAAATGGTAATTTGCAGTCAAACCTGCTAAAGTAATGGTCAGCATCACTTCTATCAGTTCTTAATGCTTCGAAAAAGAGAGGTTCTAGGATGTCGTTGTAGAAATTCTGATAATCTCCAAATTCTTTGTTGAACAATTTTCTCATGAAATCCTTTTGGCCTGTACCCCAGGGTTGGCCTTTTTTAACCCCGAACCAGCCTTTCTTTTGCAGGAAGTAAAGGAAAGTAATTTGAGATAAGAGTTTTTTGGTAAAGTCAACGGTGCTTATGTTTTTTGTTTGAAATTCTTGTTTTACCTCTGGATTCTGCTCGACGATTTTATCAAGTTCTAATTTTGTTCTGATAAAAAGATCTCTGTATTTTTGGAAAAATTCATCTGTTACTATCTCAACGTTGAATGCTTCTTCTAAATCTTCAAGGGTTGGTTTGTATTCATCGTTCATTAGTATTGGGATAAACCTGCTTTGAGCTGTATGGCTATTTTCATTTTTACCAACGAGGAAAGACCATCTTTTTGCAGGTGTGAATTCTTCTTTGGCTTTGACCTTCCCAGGAATTTTTAGGTCAAAGCTATAATCCATCTTAACTAGCGAAAATCTCCAATCTTGGTTCTCTGGTGAGACAAAAGCAACCAGAGCAGCATCTTTCAATTTCCCACCTCTTGACCCTTTTAGGTACCAAGCTATGAAGTTTCTTTGCATAGCTCTAGCTCTCTCAAGTGAGGTTTCTTTTTTTAACTGGACGATTAGCAAATCGATTTCTTTGCCATCATATGAATACTTACCGATTCTTTCTAATGAACTTATGTAAGGTTCAAATGCATGGGAAATATAGCTACCTCTATAGACAAAAGGTTTCTCTTCAAAAGATTTCAAGAGATTTTTAAGGAAAAGTGAAAAGTTGTCTTTATTGAAAGGATTTTCGAAAATTTTAACTACAAGATTTCTAGCTTGTTCTTTATTCATCGTTTCCCTCTCCTAAAAACAGTGATAATATTACTTCCCTTTTACCTTCTGTTACAGCAGCAGTTTGTACATAGTGGCTTTTAAAGAAGGTTGGCGAGATTTCACATTGTAAAACACCTATTACTTTTAGAGGATTTTGTATCTCTTTGGATATCTTGTTTAATGCAGTGAGTGTTTTCTTCACTGTTTGTTTGGGTATACCGCCTTCTTCAATCTTGGTTATAATTTGATTAAGATATTCTTCCTGATCTTCTGTGAGTTGTTTTGCGTTTTTTTGGGTAGCTTTTAGAATTTTGAGAAGTTCGGTTTCATTTTTAGAGCCTCTCTGGCGTGTGTCAACGATGATTTCTTCAATGGTTGCATCATAGAATGAGCTTTTATTTTTATCTAATAGTTCATAGTAATGTTGAGTTGGAATATTCGTTCTTTTTTCATCAGGTGTACTCTCAAAAATTTTTGCGGCAGTTAAAAAATCTGTCTCTTTTGCTGGTTTGCTTTTATTCGATAGATAGAATTTCATCAATTTGCCTTTTCTGAAAAACGTTATCAGGGAATGAGGAAAGGCTATGTCTTTGAGCGATTCAGAAAGTACCTTTGCAGAACGTGCTTTCTTTGGTAGGTGCTTTACTTTTTCAAAAAGTTCGGGATTATTTTTTTGAATATCTTCAATTAATCTTAGATACTTGAGTTCACTTTCTTCCTCTTCTTCTGGTGTAATCGTATCCTTTGAGAGTAATTTGTTAAATAATTCGTGAGAAGAGACGGGTTCTCCTTCGGTGAGAATCGAGGTGTCTCCACCTAGTAACGTTAAAAATGCTTCTATTTTTGAACGAGCTATGTTTGTTAACTCTATTTGGGAATCAGCTTGTATGGTTGGGAAAAAGTTAAATGTATAAATCCTGTTAAACCTAGTATCTATACGGTTTATTCTCCCTACCCTTTGCATCAACCTTGTGGGGTTCCATGGTATGTCATAGTTGATTACAATGTTTGACCTGTGTAGGTTAACGCCTTCAGAAAGTACTTCAGTTGAGATAAGTATTTTGTAATCATCTTTTTGGTTTTTTGCCCTTGCGTCGAAATTTTCTATTACTATCTCTTTAATAGTTTCTGGTGAATTTCCATGAAAAACAAGGGCGATTTTACCTAAAGAATTATTTATATTTTCACTCAAATACTCGGCAGTCTCTTTTGACTCTGTAAAGATAATTATTTTCTTATCTTTCAAGATATTGTGATTTTTCAAATTTTGAAGAAGGGTTTCAAGCTTTGGGTCCCTTCTTATAGACTGCCACATCGATCTTATTTTTTTTAGAATTTCAAGGTCTTTGGTAAGATCTCTTTCAAATTCTGGGTTAAAATCTTTACTTTCGTACTTTTCGGCTTTTCCTTGTTCTATAAGTTTCTGAATCATTTCGTCATCTTCAGCTTCGGATAGTTCGAAGATTTTGTTTATATACTTTTTACTTATGTATACTCTTCCTTCTCTATATTCTTTATTAAACATTTCGTAGTAGTTGATGAATCGCTCTATGCTTTTTTTAAATGAATAGAAGCTACTTTCAAGGCGTTTTACTAATAGAACTTTCATAAAACCGACCATATTTTTTTGGGATTGTTCTTGTTGGGAATTTATACCTTTTTTTAAATATAGCAAGGGTGTATAACGGGCATATTTGAATTGTTGGGTTATTAGTCTTATACTTTCCATGAAAATGCTGTCTTCATGGTCGTTTAATTGATAATAAAACGGTTTGGGATCTTCTACTTCCGGGAACTTTATTTTATTTTTCTTTAAATCTTCTGCAAAGTATTTCTCGATTTCCCTTCTTGTCCTTCTAACCATTAGATATTTTAATACCTTATCACGGATTTCTTTTGCATTACTCTTTGTAATTTCTAAGAATTTGTTGTAATCTTTTTGACGGTCAACTTTTTTTAACTTACTCTCAAGTCTTCCAAAGAACTCTTCTAGATTAGTAACACCTGGGATATTGCTTTTTTTGGTATTCTGGAAGAGTTTAATAAGCGAGAGAAGATCCTTAGGTGAATTATTGTAGGGAGTGGCAGATACTAAGATAACTCTTTTTCCACGTGCAATTTCGGCTATTTTTTCATAATTGATATTCGCCTCATTTCTGAAACGATGTGCTTCGTCAATGATTATATTTTTATATTCTCTTTGTTCTATTAATTTTTTTGCTTCGTCAATTTTGCCAATTGATACAAAATTGGCTGGGAGATGAAAATCTGCGAAAACATTTTGCCAGGAACCGGGATTGTTTTTATTAAGTAGAGCTGGTGGAGCTATAACAAGGGTTCTACCATCAAGCTGTCCTGCTAACATCGCACTGATGTAGGTTTTACCGAGACCTACTACGTCAGAAATAAAAACTCCACCGTATTCTTCTAATATCCTTTTTGCATTTATAACTGCTTGCTTTTGGTATTCAAAAGTTTTGAAATTTTCAGGATAATATTGAGAGAAGATTTCATCGCTTTTACTTAACTCTTCTTTAAAATACTCATACAGGAATTTGAGATACAGCTCGTATGGGGTAATTGTTTGATTGAGCCAGGTTCTTTCGCTTATTGTTTGAATATATTTCTCACTGACATCTATAGCATCTTTCCATAACTCTTCAAATTGCCGTTTTGCAAACTCGTAATCCGAGCGATTCTTTAACTCGACGTTGAATTCAAGGTTATTCAGCAGTCCAGATTGTGTAAAATTGCTTGAGCCGGTGATAACCCTTCCTACATCTCTGTCTCCCTCTTTAAAAGTCATAATGTATAATTTTGCGTGAATATTCTGTGAGGGGTAAGCCTTTATTTCTAATTTCCCATCTTTTATCCATTCAACAAATTTTTGAACCCCTTCTTCAACATTTTGGTTATCTTCAGAATCACCCATCTCACTTTCTACCATCTTTTCTACTTCTTGTTTTGTCTCTGAATGTGAAAGAATTTGATTTCCTGGTGCATTTATTAAATCGTAAGTTTCTTTACTAGTTCCAATTCCTATTAGTATTTTGATTTTTTCAGTTTTTTCTAGCGATTTATATATAAGATGGAATCCACTTATATAAAAGTATGCAACTAAACAATCGAAGGATTGACAATCCTTTATTAACTGTTCAAATCTATCTTTAAGGGTTTGATTGGGTGCGTTAGTGATAAACGTTAGATCTGACATTGCTTTCACAACTTCATGACTGTTAAAAAGTGCATAGGGATCGTTTTCTTTGTTCATATATTATTACCTCATCTTTCCTTGTATTTTAATAAAATTTGAATACAAAATCACTGTTTTTAGACCACCGTTTAGCCTTAGGATAACTTTTTTTTACGAAATAGAAAATATTTCATGTTTCTTTCTATGTATTATTTTATATCATTTTTTCATTCTTACAAAATTGATTAGAAAGCTTTTTAAAATTTTTCGATTTTTATAACAAATATGATTTCTATGAAATTTTTTTCATGCTGCACAGGATCGCCTCTAAATAGTTATAATAGCCTATAAACAGGAATAATCGTCTTTGACTATATAATTTTATTCACATATAATTAAATTGAAGGTTGAGAAAATATAATTGGGGGAGCAGAGTGGTGGAGCATCACACAAAAAGTTTTTGAGTTCCTAAATATCATTAATAAATTACTGGTGGAGGTGATAGCAAGATGGAAAAAGTTACCGTAAGTTTAATTAAAGCGGATGTTGGAGGGATTCCAGGTCATTCAACTGTACATCCCAAACTTAAAGAAAAAGCCTCTGAGTGCTTACAGGAGGCAAAAGAAAACGGATTGTTGGTAGATTACAGAGTTTTACACGTAGGCGATGATTTACAACTACTTATGAGTCATCGAAGGGGGATCGATTCTGAAGAAATTCATAAACTCGCTTGGGAAACTTTTGAAGCAGCAACCAAGATTGCGAAAGAGTTAAAGTTACACGGTGCCGGGCAAGATTTGCTATCAGATGCATTTAGCGGAAATATTAAAGGAATGGGCCCAGGTATAGCAGAAATGGAATTTACAGAACGGGGGTCTGAAACTTTAGTTGCATTTATGATGGATAAAACAGAACCAGGTTCTTTTAACTTCCCCATATACAAAATTTTTGCGGACCCGTTTAATACTGCAGGATTGATTATAGATCCTTTGCTAATTGATGGTTTCATATTTGAAGTATGGAATATAAAAGACAGAAAAAGAATTTTTCTCAAGTGTCCGGAGGATTTGTATCTTTTCTTATCTTTGATAGGTGCAAAAAGCAAATATGTTATAAAAAGGATTTTCCCCAAGGATTCCAGCCCTTTACCAAAAGATGAACCCGTTGCAGTAGTAAGCACAGAAAAGTTGTTCTTTATCGCTGAAAAATATGTAGGGAAAGACGATCCAGTAGCATTGGTAAGAGCACAATCGGGTTTACCGGCTTTGGGAGAGGTGTTAGAACCTTTTAGTGTGCCTTATTTAGTCAGCGGTTGGATGCGTGGTTCACATGCCGGCCCTTTAATGCCTGTTTCATTCAAAGATGCTCAATGTACGCGATTTGATGGGCCACCTCGTGTAATTGCAGCGGGCTTCCAGATAAGTCACGGTAATTTTATCGGTCCCATAGATTTGTTTGATGATCCTGCTTTTGACCTAGCTCGAAAAAAAGCTTTAGAATTGGCAGATTACATAAGGGTACTAGGTCCTTTCGAGCCACATAGGCTTCCGCCTGAAGAGATGGAGTATACTACCCTCCCAGGAGTATTAGAAAAGCTTGAAACAAGGTTTGAAGAATTGGAATAATAATTTCTCTTATGAGGTAACTCCCGAAGTAGCATGCGGGAGTTACTTTTTTTATGCAAATTAATCAATAACTTTAAAAAATTTAATAACATACTTGATTTTTTTAAAGTAATATATTTTAATCTTTGTGGAATATTTATTATGATATTCAAAAGCTTAAAGAGGGAGATAAAATGTCAAATTCAACTGGAG
>NZ_JAIP01000019.1:75760-94700 GCF_002924605.1 Petrotoga sp. SL27
GGGTGCAGTTAGTACTGTTTTAAGTACGATTGCTGTTACGAATATTATTTTTTCTCCTTTTGCAGGTGTTTGGGCAGATAGATGGAAAAAGAAAAATATCCTTGTGATAACAGATTTAACCAGTGGTGGAATCCTTATTTTACTGGGTATCTTCTTTGGAACATATTTCTATCAAATTTGGGTATTGATAATAACCATTTTTGGATTACAGATCTGTGGTACCTTATTCGGTCCTGCGTTGTTGTCTTTAATCCCGATTATAGTAAACGATGATGAGCTTTCTCAAGCTAATGCCATGATTTCAATGACAGATAGACTTTCTCAACTTATAGGAATGGCTATTGGTGGTGTGATTGTGTCTTTAGTGGGAATAAAATGGCAAATTTTAATCGATGGGATGACTTTTATTTTCTCGGCAGTCTCTGAAATGTTCATAAAAACAGAAGAAAAAGGCAGAAAAAAAGAAGAAGCAGAAAAAAATGGGATGATTTTTTCAGAAATAAAAGATGGTTTCAAAGTGATATGGACCAATGTTCAACTTAAAGGGTTGATAACTTTAGAGACATTAGATGATTTTTTTGGAACTAATATATTCGTTTTCTTACCTGTATTGGCTAGTGAGATACTGAAAGTAGGTCCTGGTGAGTATGGAATTATGCAAACGATGTTGGGAGCAGGCTCTTTTGTAACCGCCCTAGTTCTATCATCCATTAAAGAGATAAATGAAGTACGTAGCACTAATGTTATCCTCGGTTTTGGTAGGAGTATTCCTGGCTTCTCTTGGTATAGTTAACAGTTATATTTACGTATTGATTGCCTTGTTGATATTAGGGTTTATGACTGAGATTGGAAATATTAATGAAAATCTTTTGATTCAAAGGATTACCCCTGAAAATACAAGGGGACGAGTTTTTGCGTTGCGATCAACGATAGATGATTCGTTAAGACCCTTTTCTTATGCATTTGCAGGGATTATGGCAACATTTTTTTCATTGAAAAGTTTGTTCTTGGTCTTTGGAATAATAACTAGCATACTTGGAATATTTTACTTATTCATCCCTTATCAAATGAAAAAGCGGAATGTTTCTTAAAAATCGTGTTAGATCATAATTAATTGTCATTGAAATAGGGTAATGGTTAGATAGTAATTATGTCTTTGAACTTGATTTGCTTTTTGTTATTAGCTTCGTTCTTCCCTTTTACCTTTTCAAAAAGCACTTTAAGTATAGTCTTATCGTTATCAGGATGATAATGTGTAATATCAAAGGAAATCTACTAATCATCCTTTTCAATGTACCTAAGGATACCTTCTTTGCTTCTTCTGTCTTTGAAAGTTCATACATCGAAAATCTGTTATTCTTTTCAATTCCTCGATGTATACTTCCAACATGGAGCTGAAGTTTTTCAGCACAAACACATCCAGATAATCCCCAACATTTCCACAATATCACTTCATGAATTGATTCATACTTCTTCTTTGGTCCTCTTCTCTTTTTTTTCTTACCTCCCTTCAAAAAGAGTTAAGGATATGATATCATTTGTTTGCAGCATTGTGCAAACAAAGATCTTTTAAAAAAAGAGATTTTTGTTTTCGAGGAGTTTGGGGGGTTTACCCCTCAAAGGTTCGAATTATGATCTAACCAATCTTTTTCACGGACATCTAATATGATCTAATGCGCTTCGCAAATGAGATTGAGGATGTTAATTTTAAGACTTTATAAAAAAACATTTTGCACAGGACAGCAAAAGGGCTCCGCTTTGTGGCCCTTTTAAAACAAGAATTTTAGTTTTGTCGCATATATTAAAAAATATCTTTTTTAGATGTTCTGAAATATTATATAGCACCTTTATCCAACTTCCCGCCCATCTAAGAAAGGGAAGTGAGTTTTCTAATGTTTTCCTTGAGAGAATAAATGAGAATACCAAAACATTCTCCATGTGATATAATATTTTAGGCTTAACAATTAGATAAGAGAAAGAAGTTTGAACAGTTATGGAGGTGCCATTAATGGATAAGTTTTACGTCACTACACCGATTTACTACGTTAACAGTGAACCACATATTGGTTCGGCATATACTACGATTGTTGCAGATATAATAGCAAGATTTAAGAGAATGATGGGGTACGACGTTTTCTTTTTAACGGGAACGGATGAGCATGGACAAAAGGTTTTACAAGCCGCTAAAGAGAAGAATATACCTCCACAGGATTATGTTGATTCGCTTTCTTCAAAGTTTAAAGATTTATGGGATGAAATGGGGATTAGTTACAATCATTTTGTAAGAACAACCGATGATTATCATGTACAAACCGTTCAGATGTTCGTTGATAAGATGATGGAGAATGGAGATGTGTACAAAGATAAATACGCCGGCTGGTATTGCATACACGATGAATCCTTTTGGGATGAATCTGAGATAATCACTCAAGATGGCGTTAAGCTTTGTCCTGAATGTAATAGAGAATTGAAATGGGTGGAGGAAGAGAATTACTTTTTTAAACTTTCTAAATATACCAAACCGTTGTTGAAATATTATCAAAATAATCCGGATTTCGTTGAACCTTCGTTTAGAAAAAATGAGATGCTACAAATTTTGAATAATGGGTTAAAAGATCTTAGTATAACAAGGACTACATTCAATTGGGGGATCCCTTTAAAGAGCGATCCTAAACATGTGGTATATGTGTGGGTGGATGCGTTAATTAATTATGTTAGTGCAATAGGCTATTCTGATGATCAACAAAAATTCAACAGGTACTGGCCTGCCGATTTGCATCTTATTGGAAAAGAAATAAATAGGTTCCATTCGCTGATATGGCCAGCTATGTTGATGTCAGTGGGCCTACCGTTGCCAAAAAAGGTGTTCGCCCATGGATGGTTAACTGTCAACGGACAAAAGATTTCAAAATCTTTGGGAAATGCCGTTGATCCGAGAGTTCTTATGAACGCCTATGGTAGAGATGTGATCAGGTATTACTTGATGAGGGATATTGCGTTTGGTAGAGATGGAGATTTTTCGGAAGAAAACTTAATTATTAGGTACAATGCCGATTTAGTTAACGATCTAAGCAATTTAGTGCATAGAACACTTACAATGGTTGAAAAGTATTTTAACGGTATCATACCAAAACCCAAAAGGAAAGATAAGGTAGACGAAGAACTTATAGAACTTTTAGAAAGCAAGAAAACCGCTTATTTGGTGTTGATGGAGCGGTATCAGTTTACACAAGCCCTTGAGAATCTATGGGAAATCATACGTTTTTCTAATAAATACATAGATTTAACAGAACCGTGGATCTTAGGTAAGGATCCAAATGAGAAGGATAGGTTGTCCACCGTTTTATACAATTTGCTCGACGTTATTCGAATTATTTCTATTTTGATTTATCCAGTAATGCCCGATACTTCCGAAAAGATGTTAAAAAAGATAGGTTATGGTTTGGAAGTTTTAAACAGAGAGAATCTTGAAAAGGACCATTTACATAGTGGTGTTAAAGTTGGAAAAGGTGAGCCAATATTCCAAAGAATCGATGTGAAAAGTTGGAAAAGAATAATCAAAACAGTAAATATCAATAGGGAGGACGAAGTAATGTCAGAAAGTGAAAACGTTCAAAACATAATAGAAATAGATGATTTTAAAAAGATAGATTTAAGAGTTGCCAAAGTAGTTAACGCAGAAAATATTGAAAAATCTAACAAATTACTAAGACTACATCTTGATTTAGGCCAGATGGGTGAAAGACAAGTTATTGCAGGCATTAAAAACTTTTACTCACAAGAGGATTTAGTTGGTAAGAAGATAATAATAATCGCCAACCTAAAACCCGCAAAATTGATGGGCGAATTATCCGAAGGTATGCTTTTGGCGGCTAAAGATGAAAACGGTAATCTTAGTATACTGACGGTAGATAAAGATGTTGAACCTGGCGCGAAAATTTCTTAAAAGATTTCTTAATGGAGGTAATACCAAGAGATGGATGAAAAAATATTTATTAGAGATTTTACCGAGGAATTAAAAACTTCTTACTTACTTTATTCTTTAAGCGTTATTGTAAGCAGGGCTATACCCGATGTTAAAGATGGGTTAAAACCTGTTCAGAGAAGAATACTTTATTCTATGAGTGAATTGGGGTTGAAACATAACTCATCATTCAAAAAAAATGCCCGTATCGTTGGTGAGGTGATGGGTAAGTATCACCCCCATGGAGATGCAGCTATTTATGATGCCCTAGTTAGAATGGGGCAACCTTTTACTATGAGGTATCCTTTAGTTGAAGCACAGGGGAATTTTGGCTCGATAGATGGAGATCCTCCCGCGGCTATGAGGTATACAGAAGCCCGTATGCCCGAACTGGGAGAGTATATGCTCAAGGATATCGAGAAAGAAACTGTAGATTTTAGGGAGAATTTCGACGGTTCTCTGAGTGAGCCCGTCGTTTTACCTACAAGGTTGCCTAATCTTTTGATGAACGGAGCAAGCGGGATAGCGGTTGGAATGACTACAAATATCCCACCTCACAACTTAAACGAACTCGTGGAAGCATTAAAAATGTTAATAGAAAAACCAGAATGTGAAGTAAAAGATCTGTTGAAACATATTAAAGGTCCTGATTTTCCAACTGGTGGTCTAGTTGTCGACGGAGAAGGGTTAAAGGATCTATATGAAACAGGCAGAGGAAAGATAACGATTAGAGGGAAGTACAGAATTGAAGATGACGGAAAAGGAACCTCCATCGTCTTTGATGAGATCCCTTACAACGTTTCAAAAACCGATATCATTGAACAGATTGTAAAATATGTGGTTAGAACAAAAGAACAAAAGAAGGACGTCGGGATAAAAGACGTTAGAGATGAGAGCGATAAAGAAGGAATAAGACTGGTAATAGATCTGAAAAGAAATGCAAACATAAAGAGATTGATCAACGATTTGTTCAAGCATACGAATCTTCAATCTTATTTTTACGTTCAAATGAATGTAATAGATAACGAAAAGCCAACGTTGATGAATTTAAAAGGGCTTTTACAGAGCTTCTTGGACCACAGGGTTAACGTTATAACAAGAAGAACACAGTACGAATTAGACAAGGCAAGAAAGAGAGCTCATATAGTCGAAGGACTTATCAAAGCTGTTCAGGGTATTGATACTGTGGTAGAGATCATTAGAAACTCAGAAAATCCTCAAGAAGCTTTGAAAAATCTGCAAGAAACGATTGGCGTAAGTAAAGAACAGGCTAAAGCTATCGCGGATATGAGATTGATTAGCCTTTCAAAACTTGAAACCACCAACTTAAATGAAGAACTTAAGAATCTATACAAAGATATAGAAAACGCTATGGATATTTTGCAAAACAAAGAAAGATTGATGGGAGTAATCAAAGAAGAACTCGATGAAGTTATAAATAAGTTTGGTGACAAAAGAAGAACGGAGATATTGTACAACAAAGGAGATTTAGCCGAAGAGGTTGAAATGATTCAAGATGAAGATGTCGTAATAGTTTTGACCAAGTGGGGTTACCTCAAAGCCATTCCTTCATCAGAATACAAGGTTCAAGGAAGAGGCGGAAAGGGTGTAAAAGGATTAAAAATTTCTGATGAAGATGATGTGAAAGAGGTCATATACACTAACAAATTATCTAAATTAATGCTTTTTAGTTCTGCTGGTAAAGCGTATCAAATAAACGCTTACGAAATTGAATCAAGTTCGAAAAGCACAAAAGGTAAACATATCGCTAACTTCATCAGTTTAGATGAAAGTGAAGAGATAAAAAGTATCGTTGCCATATCTTTAGATGGAGATTACGATAAAGATATTCTAATTTTTACAAAACAAGGTAAGGTGAAGAGAACTTCTTTGAGAGAGTTCAGTAGTGCACGAGCTAATGGTATTAGAGCCATCAATCTGCTTGATAACGACGCAGTTGTCGATGTGTTATTGCTTGATGGAACGGATAGAGATTTGTTGGTTGTAACGAAACTAGGTATGTCGTTAATGTTCAACTCTTCCAAGGTAAGAAAGATGGGTAGAACAGCAATGGGTGTTAATTCAATAAAATTGCGTAAAGGCGATGAAGTGATCGATGTGGTGAAGGTCGAGGAAGGCAAAAAACTTTTGTTGATCACAGAAAGAGGTTATGGAAAGAGAGTTTCGTTCCATTCCTATAGGCCACAGAATCGTGGAGGAATTGGGGTAAAAACGGTACGAGATATAACAAAAATAGGTCCCATAGTTTCGACGATGAGTGTGGAAGATGGGAAGGATATACTGATATTCACTAAAAAAGGTAAGGCTATTAGGGTAAATGTAAATAATATAAATGTTTTAGGAAGAATCACCCAAGGTGTTATAATTGTTAGACTGGATGAGGACGATTCAGTTGTGGGAGTGATTGAAGTTCAAGCTAATGATGAAAAGTAATGTTATAATTATAATTTTAAACACGGAAGGGGTTAAAAAAATGGAGGAATTGACAAAAAGGCAGTCACAGGTCCTGGACTTCATAAAATCTTATATGGAAAAAAATGGATTTGCTCCAAGTATCAGAGACATTATGAAACATTTTAATTTTAAAAGTCCAAGAGCGGCACATAAGCATCTTATAATTTTGGAAAAGAAGGGTTACATCGAGCGTAAAAATGTCTCACGTGGAATAAAGATGATGCCAAAATCGGGAGAAATCTTCGCCACAGAGACTTTAGCTCCTGTTTCTGGAAAGATAGCAGCAGGAGATGCTATTGAAGCTATACAAACAATTAGCGATTACATTCCCATACCTACTAATTTTTTCCCTAAAAATTACGAATATTTTTCCCTCAGAGTTGAAGGAAATTCCATGATAGAGGCACAGATCAAAAGCGGAGATTTTGTTATAATACGTAAACAAGATTACGCGACAGATGGAGACATAGTGGTTGCATTAATCGATGGAAATGAAGCAACACTTAAAAGGTACAAAAGACTGAATGAAAACGAAGTACTGCTTGTACCAGAAAATGAAAGTATGAAAGAGATAAAGATCAAAGCTGATCATTTAAAGATACAAGGAAAAATGGTCGGCTTAATAAGAGTACTGTAAACGGACGGAAGGCCAGAGCGGGGCGAAGGGGCGCTATATACAAGAGTTTCTAAAGAAGATATTCTGTAATCAAAAGGAGCGGATATCCGTGAAAATCGCAATTGCATCTGATCATGCTGGATATGAGATGAAAGAACAGCTTAAGAACTATCTTTTAGAGAAGAAATTCGATATAATTGATTTGGGGACTAATTCTAATGCGAGTGTCGATTATCCTGATTATGCCAAAAAACTTGGTGAAAAGGTAGCCAAAGGTGAAGTTGACTTCGGAATAGGTATCTGTGGTACTGGAATCGGGATGTCGATCTCAGTTAACAAGGTTAAAGGGGTTAGAGGTGCTTTATGCTTGTATCCATCGATGGCAGAATACGCTAGAAAACATAACAACGCCAATGTTTTGGTTTTAGCAGGTAGACTTATGGGCATTGATTTAGCGATTTGGACGGTAGAAAAGTTTTTATCAACGGATTTTGAAGGTGGAAGACATAAAAGGCGTGTTGATAAAATCGACGAAATTAAGTAAAAAGGGCGAAGAAAATGAAAAGTATTAGTTTTTCAAAAGGTCTTGAGAAAGACATTAATATTAATATAAGCCATGGTTATTACGAGGAATTTTTTAAAAGATATGTTTCAAAATACGGAACTTTGATGATAATTGATTCCAATTTGAAAAAATATTTAACGACTGGGTCTGGTAACAATATCTTTTATGTAAAAGGCGGCAATGAAACCAAGTATTTCGATAAATATTTAGAACTGTGTAAGGTCATGGTGGAAGGTAGTTATAGCAATTTAGTGGTGATAGGTGGAGGTTCCTTGATTGATATGGCAGGCTTCGTTTTTCATACCTTGGATTTTCCAAAAGGAACCTTCACAGTTATACCAACAACGTTGTCTTCTATGATATATTTACCAGTTTCAGGAGAATTCTATTTAGATATGAATTACACAAGAAATTTCTTGAAGGTAAGCGGTTATCCTGATCTAGTTTATATAGATCCGTATTTTTGCAAATTTTTAGATAAAAAAGATATGAAAAACTATTTTTTCTTGGGGTATATTTTAGGGCTTTTGTTCGATAATAATTTTGCTAACCTGTCTTTGAAGTATTCTAAAAATTTCATCCGTTTAGATTTAGAGGATTATCTATATACTACTGTTAAATATGTTTTGTCCATTTATTCTAACGATTTACCGTTTCCTGGTACCAAATTGATGAAATACATAACAGACACCTCGGTTAAATCTGATTTCGTTCAAAACGAAGCTTTGTCTTTCGCTTTTCTTGCGTTTTTGAGTTTTAAATTTGGTTATATTCAAGAAGAAAGATTTCAAAATATTTTTCAAAACATAAAGAATTTTGAAGATTTGAAATCCTCAAAAATTCAAAACATCAAGGCAAAAGTGAACAACGTACCTATAAGGGAAATATTACTCAAAGAAGAAGGTTTTGTAGATTTGCTTTTGAATTTTGGGGAGTTGAAAGATCTGCTTTTAGAGTTTAAGTCTCTACTGAGAGGTGTGTGATGAAAGAGAATAATCCTAATTGGTTCAAAGTGATTTTAGTTCTAGTTTTTATTTTACCTTTGATAACCTTCGCATTGACAACGTATACTATATATTTAAAAAGTCAGATGAATAACCTTAAGCTTAAAATTGAAGAGTTAGATAATAGTCAAGTCAATATTCTAAATGAAGTTGAAACAACTTCTCAATCTGCTGTGTTAGAAGACTTAGTATTACCACAAATTGAGATTGGAAACACAATGGCTAGGGTGAGTTACAATATACAAGATCTGGATTATCAGCAGTTGCTGAACAATTCACTGACTATGTTAAAACCATACAATAAAGGTGCGGTAAGAATTTTTTACGATCAGCGTGAGGTCTTTGAAGAGGCGTTGTACGCCTTAAATAACGATATATCTTACTTTATTTTTAAAAATGGTGATAAGTATTACCTGTATCGTGCAGACTATCCTTTAGAAGAAGGTAAGCAAGAGCAGTACCTATTTTCCATTCAAATTTACCTATACACTACTCCCGCTCCTGCTATGTTCCCAACTATGGCGTTAAGACGAGGGGGTATCCCAGCTTTTGTCTTCAACGGTAAGTTTCAACAGAGTAACGAAGATTATTGGGCTATACTGGTGGGTTTGTTTGACGATTATAACGAAGCCCAAACATACTTGAGAAACATGGATGAGGATCTTGTTTTCGAGTTAACCGGTTTGGGTATAAAAGACAGATTCACTAAAGGTATATACTTTAGCGGAGCAGCAACCGAATGAGAAAAAAGCTTCTTTTCCCGGTATTAAGTATAATTGTAATCTCTTTACTTGGAATTTTAGCTCTTGATCAATATCAGGTAGGTGAAGAAGCCTCATCTAAACCTTGGCAAGAAAATAAAATAGATCTTTTATCGGCCTCAGTTGAAGAGCTGATCAGATTACCTGGTATAGGACCCGCCAAGGCACAAGCTATCATAAATTATAGGCAAGAGAAAGGCTTTAGAGAAATAGAAGATATTATGAACGTTTCTGGGATCGGAGAAAAAACATTTTCAAATATTAAAAATTATATTTATCTTTCAGAGGTTGTTTATCAAATAGTGGATGATAAAATAAATATAAATGAAGCATCTAGTGAAGAATTGGAGAGTTTGCCAGGAATAGGAAAAGTATCAGCACAGAAAATAATTGAGTATAGGGCTATTAAAGGTATAAACTCTTTAGATGATTTGGAAAAAATTGGTATTCCATCTTCTACTATAGAAAAAATAGAAGGGAAGATAGTATTTTGAAGATTTTCTTACATGTTTGTTGTGCACCTGATCTCACGGTTTCTTATAGAAAATTAGTAGAACAGGGATACGATCCCGTTGTGTTTTTTTATAATCCGAATATTTATCCTGCTCAAGAATATTCAAAAAGGTTGAATGAAGTTAAAAAATTAAGAGATATTTGGGGTTTTCAACTCTACGAAGGAGATTATGAACCCGAGAAGTTTTTAGAAAGGATCAAGGGGGAAAACAACAGCCTCAAGCGCCCCGAAGGGGGTTCAAGGAAAGGCAGCCCGAATAGATGTTATGAATGTATGAAGTTGAGGCTTGAAAAGACGAAAGCTGAAACTAAACGGTTGAATTTTTCGTTGTATTCAACGACTCTTCTTGCTTCCCCTCGAAAGTCTCACAGCGATATTTTAGAAATAGCGAACAATTTAGGCAAAGAAGAAAATCCATCTTTTAAGTATGTAAATTTCAGGTCCAATAACGGCGTTCATATGGCAGCAATACTATGTAAGACTTACAATATCTACCGTCAAAATTACTGTGGTTGTTCTTTTTCTTTGAATGAATCAAAAAGATATGAAGAGGAGTCTAAACAAAAAAATTATAAGAATTTAGTTGAGTTAATTAGCGAAGAATTAACACAAAAATACTTTAAATATTACAAAAAAGACTTGCTTAGAATTCCACAAGATATTCCAGCAAAACTTTTAGAAAATGTTGGATTGCACTTTTTGAAATATTTGAAACCTCAAATCATCTTAATGAAAAAGGAAATAGCCCAAGATTTTAACATCGTTACAAGTTCCAGATACAAGATCGACAATTGGAAAGGGAAGGTAATATTATGGTGAAAGAGGGGTAATCGAGATGGCTAAATATAATCTGCGAATCTCTGAAGATGGTATGGTGGCATCTTTAAAATTAATAGACGATGGACGACCACCTACTATTGAAGGAATAAAATCTTTCCTAAAAGAGAAAGGGGTGGTAGTAGGGATAAAGCCAGAAGTTATTGAAGAAATTGTCTCTCAACCCAAATATGATAAGGAATATTCTATTGCTTATGGAATACCTCCCAAGGTTGGGCAAGATGCGCAGTTAATCTTTCAGCAGAATATTGAAGAAAAGCTTAATAGTACCGTAAATAGCTATGTTGATTTAAAAGAAAGTAGCCAATTGATAATTGTAAAAAGAGGAGATACACTAGCAGAAATAATTCCTCCAACGCAAGGCGAGCCCGGAAAAACAGTACGGGGTGAAAAGATCGAAGGTATTGTGGGAAAAGATTTAAAACTAAAGTTAGGCAATAACGTCGAAGTAAACAACAATAAAATAATCTCAAAGATAGATGGGAAGTTTGTTAGTAAAGAAGAGCCGAATGGTGAGATAAATTTAGATGTTTCTGACGAACATAAGATAGATGGGAATATTGATTACTCTACAGGTAATGTCCGCTTTCCAGGAAAATTGTTCATCAACGGGGATGTTAAATCGGGTTTTTTTGTTGAGGCTATTTCTTATTTAGAGATCAAGGGTGTGGTCGAATCTGCTACGGTATTTTGTGAAGGGGAAGCCAATATATTCGGAATAAAAGGTGCAGGAAAAAGTTCTATAAAGGCTAAAATCTTGAGGAGCAACTACATTGAAAACGCCAATGTTGAAGCAGAAGAAGATGTAATTGTTAAAACAGCCATCGTCAATTCTAATATAAAAGCAGGTAAACATGTCATTATTGAGGGTGGTAACGGAAAGATTTCAGGTGGATATACTTTAGCTACCAACCTCATCGAAGCGGAAATATTGGGAAGCGAAATGGGTGTCAGAACTGTCTGTGAGGCGGGTGTCTTACCCGACCTAAACGAAGAGTTAATTAAATTAGAACAAAAAATTGCCCTCGATACGGAAAATCTTAGGAAACTAAGTTCTATAATCAAAGGGATCCAAATTTTAAAAGAAAAAGGTAAAGCAGACGCAAAGAGGTTAGAATACTACAGGAAATGCCTTAACACCTATAAAATTCTTTTATCAGAAGTAAAAACAGATAAAGAAAAGCTGGAGGAGATTAAAAATAAAATTCAATCTTCTATAGAATCTGCATTTATTATCGCAAAAAAAGTGGTACACCCAGGGACTGAAATAATCATACACAAGAAAAAATTTATACCCACGAAGCCGATGACAAAGGTAGTTTTTAAACTCGAGGGTGAAGAGATAGTTCCTCACGGTTATCAAGAGGAAACAAATGTTCCCAGATAACAAACTAGTAAATCAAAAACTTTTTCCTTACGGGGGGAGCAGGGTGAAAGGGCGCTAAAATCAAAAACAATTAGGAGAAATAACATATGTATCGATCTATTAAAATATCTTTTCTTATTTTTTCTATTTTTTTTATATCTTTGCCTATTTACGCAGGTACTTTGGATAGCTACGTTTATACTTTTGATACTGATGAATTATTAGTTTCATCCCAGAGAAGTTTGAACGTTTTGGGATTGTATTTAAAATATTATGAAACAGGTAATGAAGAATATAAAACTGCAGCTAATCAAACAAGGCCTTATATACTTTCTTCTTTAAAACCTGATGATTCAGCAGCTTTAAACGTTCTTTCAGAGTACCAACCTGGTAATCAGGTGGAGAGTATCAATAGGATTGAGATATTAATCAATAATTACCCCAACTCAGTGATTCTTAATGCTCTCAAAATTTTATTTAATTTCGAAGTCTGGGAAAAATTCAACAACATGGAAGCATTTAAGAAAATTTTAAGTTCTATTGATACAATAGAGAAAACAATTGGCGAGAACCCCTTTTCAATTTATTACAAGTCAATTCTAACTTGGGAAGAGGAAAACCTTCAAGAAAAAGAAAACATATTCGAGAATCTGGAAAAAGCCTTTTTTTCTTATCCTTCAAACAGAAAAATTCAAGAATTGCTTATAGTTCAAGCATTTGAATTAGGCAAGTATGAAAGGGTGAAACAACTCTCAACGGATTATGTGAATCGTTCACAAAAAGACGAAAGAATAATGTTTTTAATAGCCCTTTCATATTACAACTTGGATGAAAAATCAGAATCAAGAAAAATTGTCGATTGGATTCTTCAAAATTCTAATAAAAAAACCGTTCTCTCGAAAAGTTATGAGCTTTTGGGCGATATTTCAGAAACCAACTCTCAGAAAGTAAATCATTATAAGACCGCTATCGATCTTGATCCTGAAAATGCAGAAGCTTTAGCTAAGCTTGGAATAACTTTGTACAAGAGTAATAAAGCCACCACTGACAATTTGACAATTTCAAGAATTTATTTAACAAAAGCACTCATGTATGATCCGGATAACTCTGATATAAAAGAAACTTTGAACACTATAGACAGAAAACTTTCCGGAAAACATTTCTTGACCACGTTGTTAACTTTATTTATAGTAATTTTGGCTATATTCTATATTGTATTCAGATTTGGGAGTAAAGAAGACAGCCTCACGGCAAGTAAGGAGGAAAGAAATTGACGATGATTAATGACAACAATTGTATAAAAGTTCTAGATAAAGGTTTTGTTACCCTTGTTGATATTATGGGAGATGACAGATCTGCGGTTAGGGCTGCCAGAGTCTCACACGGAAAAGATATATCTACCGATGAGAGGGATAGAAAACTCATAGACTACTTGATGGAACATGGACATCTTTCCCCCTTTGAACATATCACTTTTACATTTCATGTTAAAGCACCCATCTTTGTTGTTAGGCAATGGTTCCGCCATAGGATAGGAATGTCTCCCAATGAAATAAGTAGAAGATACACATCAAAAAATGTCAACGAGTTTTATGTCCCGGATCATATAAGGCTGCAGGACACAAAAGATAAGCAAAATAGTATCCTTGTTAATGATAAAAAATTAAAAAATGAAGCAATTGAAGTTTTAGAAGAAATTTACAAAAAAAGTTACGAGGCTTATGAGAAACTTATAAATATGGGTGTAGCTAGAGAAATGGCACGTATTATACTACCCGTAGGGGAATACACTGAGTTTTATTTAACTACCAATGCTAGAGCATTGATGCATTTCTTGGATTTAAGGGCGTCTTCGCACGCACAATGGGAAATTCAAGAGTACGCTAAGGCTTTGGCGCAATTTTTTCAAAAAACTTGTCCTTGGAGTTATGACGCTTATTTGAAGCATCAGTATAAAGGGGACCTTTTAAAGTTGCTTCAATAGTGGGCCCCGCTTTTTCAGCTTCTAGGTTTTAGGAACCGTTGGTCCCTTCCTAAGAAAGGCAGGGAGTGGGGCAAAGAGGCTTATCAAAGCACAAAAAAATTAGGAGGTTTTAATATGAAAAAACATTTTCTTCTATTTGCTGTCTTTCTCATCGCAGGATTTGCATTTTCAATAACCCTTTTAAACGACATTTCTTACAACGTTGACATATCTTATGCAGCGACGGATGTGGAAAGGGTGTTAACAAATTATGGTATACAGGAAGGCTTCTATATTGGGGATGTAGATATCAGATTAGCCCTTCAAGAAATATTAAAGTTAGGTTATTTTACCTCAGTGTCTTACAATTTGGATGATAATGGGAATCTAGAAATCATATTTAAGCCCAATCCTATTGTATCAAATTATGAAGTTGAGATCTTAGGGAATGAATTGATAGACAAAAAAAATATTCGTTCGTCGATCAGTTTAAACACAAATATTCCATTGAATCTAAACGATTATCAAACCTCTATGAAAAACATACAAGATTTGTATATAAAAAACGGTTATCAATTCGTTGATATATACTCCAATCTAAAAATGACGGGGGATGGAATCACCTTAGAAGCAACAGAGATAAACAATAAAGAATATTCATCTGATACTTTGGTTTTCATCGTTAAAGAGTATTCTCTTTGGGATTTAGACTTAAGGGGGGAGTTATCCAAACTGGATAAAGAAGACATAAAGAAAAGAATTGGTTTTGATTTTAGAAAAGATTGGAACAATAAATTCTTCTTGCTTAGGCCCAACGCCAAAGAAACTTACCCAAGTTTTCAAAAGATTCAAAATATATTGAACTCGTTAAATCAAATACCGTTTTTCTCCGCAAATACTAATTTGCGTTTCGAAGTAACCGAAGTAGAAGAGAACAAAGGTGGAGAGTTATTACTTGTTTTAGAAGGTAACTTAAGAAAAGTTGTTTCCCAAGAGCCGGTAACAGTAAATAGTATCTCTTTTGTTGGAAATGAAAGTATAGAAGATTTTAGATTGAATGAGGTTGTAAATAAGTTTGTCCCAATAGGAGAACCAGTAAATAATTTAGACATTCTGTACGCTTACGATAACGTCCAAAAAGTTTATTATGACAGCGGATATATTTACACCTTAATTACCCCTAAATACCAAGATGAGGAGTTAATATTTGAAATAACAGAACCAAAGGTAGGAGACGTCCAAATAACTCAGGAAGCAACCGCTAAAACCCAACCGTACATAGTTGATTCTTTAGTTAAGATAAAACCAGGCGAAGTTTTTAACCAGCAAAAGTTACAAGATACGTATACATCCTTCATGGGAACTGGATTTTTTAAAGACGTTATAATACAGCCCATTCAGCAGGGCGAAGATGTAATAGGTTTCAAGATAACCCCCATAGAAAGTGAAAAATTAGGAAAATTAATGGGAGGTATAACCTGGACCTTACCAGAAGATGCCGAATGGTATCAAGGTTTTACGGGCGAGCTAGAGGTTCAATGGTTAAATCCTTTTGGATACGGTCAAACATTTTCTCTTAACACATCTTTGAATCCTTTGAGAAATTACTATTCTGTTGGATTCGATTACAATGTTATTAAGTTGGCTGGTAGCAATCTTGATTTAGGTGCTGGCATACATTATACGGTAAGTGAAGATGGAGAGTATTATTCGAACATTGGAGAAGATGCAACGAACTATCTGTCATTATCTGTAGCTCCAAGATACAGTATACAAGACTTCTCTTACATAACGAGTTCTTTTACCTACAATAACTACACATTGGTAGCGGGAGACAATCTTAATGTAATTTCTGGATCTGTCGGGTACCTATACAACAGTTTAGACAGCCCTTTTAGACCACATAAAGGTCAATATTTCCAAATAAACGGCATCGGTGGGGTTGAAACAAGCAATGCCAATTACTATATTGGTGCCAACACTGAAGGTAAATTGTTTTACAGTTTTTATAAATTCACTTTGGGAAATAGACTAAAATTAGGTACCGTGTATAATTCTAACATCGATTCTAACCTTCACTATCAATACAATGTGGGAGGAATGTACTCTGTAAGGACTTCTGATTTTTACGCACAGGAAGGAGAAAATGTGCTTTTATTCAACACCGAGTTGGCTTATGAACTTGCCACAGGCCAAGTTCCTTTAGATCTTATCGCCTATTTTGATTACGGTAGTGCTCAAAATGACGTTAGTAACCTTATTGGGGACGGTATCCTGTCTTTTGGCGGTGGATTAAGGTTCACAATTCCTTTATTTGGACAAATAGGCTTCGGATATGGATGGGATCAGGACTTAGAAGGAAAGGTTTGGTTCGGTTTCGGGCAGACCTTTTAACCTTTTAGTCTTTTAAGGGGGATCTTTAGTTGAACAAAAATTCTAATATTTTTGTAAAGTTTAAAGAAAATTGGAAGAAGTATGTTATTCAAAGTTTGTTGGCTACCGTCACGATTTTTTTCATACTTCTGATTTTAAATGTTCAAGACAGGCCCATAATAGTCAGTTCTTTAGGGGCATCGACTTTTATAGTTTTTGCGATGCCACAAAGTATGGTCGCTAAGACTAGAAACTTGGTGGGTGGACATGCCGTAGGATTTATATGCGGAACTATTTTTTCTCTTTTGCTTAACAGTAATTTTGTATTCTCTAATTTATCGTACGCCCTCGCAGTAGGTCTATCAACATTTATCATGGTTATCATAGATACAGAACATCCTCCAGCTGCAGGTACGGCATTGAGTTTGAGTATAAACGGTTTTAGTTTAAATGCATTTTTGTCTGTTTTTATTAGTGTAACAATCTTGTCGGTTGTCCATCATTTTTTAAAACCTTATATGATAGATTTAATATAAAACGAAATAGAAAAGTAACTTTGTTTTATTATTTGTGTTATTTGAATATGTTATCTTATGAACAACTAAATTATATAAAGCGGAGGCGCAACCGAGAATAGTACCTTCTTCTTTTCAAAGAGGGTAATTTAGAAGAAGTGAAAGGCGAGGTTGCCGAAGAAGTGAGAAGAAAACCCTCATCTTCTAACTTCTGGGTATGTGGGGAATACCTGCATAACTGTCACGTGAAGAACGTGGAGAGCCGCTGAAAATGAGAAAAAATATTTTCTTATTATTTAAACCTCTCCACAGTGAGAGGTTTTTTAATCTTTGGAGGTGCTTTTTTTTGAAAGTTGGAGTTGTAGGAGCTACCGGTGAGGTAGGAAGAACATTTTTAAAGCTATTTGAAGAATACAAACTAATAAATGAAATTTCCGAATTACGTTTGTTTGCATCTGAAAGATCTCAAGGGCAGGAGATTGAGGTAGGTTCTAAAAGATACACCGTGGAAAAGTTAAAAGAAGAAAATATGAAAGAGAAGTTTGATTACCTTTTTTTCTCGGCTGGAGCCTCAGTGTCAAAAAGATTTGCCCCAATAGCTCAACAATCAGGTAATGTTGTTATAGACAATTCTTCACAATTTAGGATGGACGAAAAGGTCCCACTTGTTGTTCCAGAAGTTAATGCAGAGTTGTTGAAAAATTACAAAGGAATAATTGCGAACCCTAACTGTTCTACTATTCAAATGGTTTTAGCCCTTAACGGTATCCATCGTGAGTTAGGTTTAAAAGAGATAGTTGTATCTACATACCAGGCAGTATCCGGTGCTGGAAACAAGGGTATAACCGAGCTTTTAAACCAAGAAAAAGGCATAAACGAAGTGAGACATTTCCCAAAGGTTATAAAAAACAACGTTATACCTTTGATAGGCGAAAAAATGGAGAATGGGTTTACTTTTGAAGAAGAAAAGATGATAAACGAAACCAGAAAGATCTATTCTGATAAAGAGATTAAAATATTTCCAACTACCGTTAGAGTGCCTGTTCTCTACGGTCATTCCGAATCCATTTTCTTTAGAACAAAGATAGATTCTACCGTTGATGAGATTATAAAATATATTGAATCAACCCCAAACGTCGAGTACAACGAGGAAAAAATCACCCCTGTAGAAGTTGCAGGAAGTGATATCACATTTGTCTCTAGAATAAGAAAGATCGAAGAAAAAACTTTTTTGATGTGGGTAATAGCGGATAATATAAGAGTTGGTGCTGCTACCAATGCAATTAGAATACTTCAAAAACACAGGGAATTGAATTGAGGTGCAGGTTTTGAAAAAAGAACTTCCATTTTCAGAGGAAAATATAAATAATCTCTTAAAGAACGTACAAACACCTTTTTATCTCTACGATGAAGAAGGTATAAGAAATAGAATAAGAACCTTAAAAGATGCATTTTCTTGGACTGATTTCAAAGAGTTTTTTGCCGTGAAGGCAACCCCTAATCCCCATATATTAAAGATCACAAAAGAAGAAGGTTGTGGAGTAGATTGCAGCTCAATGGCTGAACTGGTAGCTGCAGAAAAAAGCGGATTCGTAAATAGCGAGATTCTTTTTACATCCAACGATACCCCATTGCAAGAGTATGAAAAGGCTTTATCTTTAAACGCAATACTTAATCTTGACGACGTAAGCCATATTGATTTATTAAAAGAAAAGTATTCGTTGCCTGACTTGATGTCCATCAGATACAATCCTGGCGGAGATTTTGGGAACGAAATAATAGGGAATTTAAAGGAATCAAAATTTGGAGTGCCAAAAAAGGATCTTATAAAAGGGTTTGCCAGACTCAAAGATTACGGGGTTAAAAGATTCGGACTTCATGCGATGTTGATTTCAAATGAATTGAACCCACAAAACATAATAAAAGTTGCTCAATTTCTTTTTGAAACCGCTGTGGAAGTGAATAAAAAATTGGGGATAGATTTTGA
>NZ_JAIP01000019.1:94710-122587 GCF_002924605.1 Petrotoga sp. SL27
CCTCCAAAGATATATATGGAGCATGGAAGATACATTACGGGTCCTAATGGCTACTTAATAACCAAAGTATTGCACATAAAAGATTCCTACAAAAAATATGCTGGAATTGATGCTAACTCTGCAAATTTATTGAGACCTGCTATGTACAAGGCGTATCATCATGTAACGGTTTTAAACAAAAACCCTGATGAAGAAAAAGAGATGTACGATGTGGTGGGATCGTTATGCGAAAATAACGACAAACTAGCAACAGATCGATTATTACCAAAATTGGAACGGGGAGACGTACTAATTTTTCACGATGTAGGTGCACATGGGTACTCCATGGGATTCAACTATAACGGAAAATTAAGATCTGCTGAGTATTTGTTCACCAAAGAAAGAGAATTCAAAATGATAAGAAGAGCCGAAACGTTGGATGATTACTTTGCTACTTTAAATTTCTAATTCTATTGTAAGACAGGCTGCATCTCCTTATGGGTGGGGGGCGGGGGAAGAGCGCTAAAAAGAAAGACATAAAATTTTAAAAGGAGGAATTTCACATGTTTACTGGTCTTGGAACAGCTATGATCACACCTTTCGACCAAGAAACAAACGTCGATTATAATTCACTAAGATCTTTTGTTGAATATCAGCTTGATAACGGTGTTGACAGTTTAATAGTTTTGGGAACTACTGGAGAAGCACCTGCCATTGAAGAAGATGAAAGAGAAAAAATAGTCAACACAGTAATAGAAGTTGTTAATAAAAAGGTCCCCGTTATTGTAGGAACAGGAACAAACAATGTGAATCATGTTTTGAAAAACAATAAAATGGCGGAAAGTGCTGGAGCTGATGGTTTATTAATCGTTACTCCCTACTATAATAAGAGCACACAAAAGGGATTGGTAGAATATTTTAAATACATCTCTGAAAGAACAACTTTACCAATAATAATGTACAACGTTCCTTCGAGAACCGGCATGAATATAATTCCAGAAACAGCTGTTTCTATTCACGAAAACTGTAAAAACGTTATTGGAGTGAAAGAAGCTAGCGGTAATATAGCTCAAATAGGAGAATTATTTTCTATAAAACCAGATTCTCTTAAGGTGTTTTCAGGAAACGACGATCAAGTCCTTCCTATAATGAGTTTAGGCGGAGATGGGCTTATCTCGGTTGCATCCAATGTTGCCCCAAGACCTTTCGTTGAATTAACCCATAGCATTCTCAACAACGATTTAGAAAAGGCTAGAAAATTAAACAATCAATTTATGAAACTTAACAAACTTTTATTCAAAGAGGTTAATCCCATTCCTGTCAAATATGCCGTTTCTTTACTGGGCTTATGCGAAAATGTCGTGAGATTACCATTGGTGAAAGCAAGCCAAGAAACAGAGAAACTTTTAAAAGAAGAGATGGAAAGGTTGAATCTTTTATGAAGATAGGCATAGTCGGATACAAAGGAAGAATGGGAAAAGAGATAAGAGACCTCTTTGAAGAGAAGAGCCATGAATTTGTCTGGGGATACGACAAAGATGGTGAGTATTTTCAAAAAAACCCTCAAATTATTATCGATTTTTCACTTCCTGAAGTTTTTGAAAAAACTGAAGAATACGTGAAAAAATTTAACGTTCCATTGATCATTGGAACAACAGGACTTCAAGAGGAACAAATTGAAGCTTTAAAGGCTTTAGCTAAAGAGGTACCAGTAGTTCAAAGCTACAACTTTTCAATCGGCATACAATTATTTTTAAAAATGGTAGATATTTTGAAAGACAAAATCGATGGTTGGGACGTTGAGATAGTTGAAACACACCATAGATTTAAAAAAGATAAACCTTCTGGAACAGCCAAGATGATAAAAGAAAGCTTGAATAAAGATGTTCCTATAAGCTCATTAAGACTCGGGAATGTAGCAGGCGACCATGTATTGTACATGGCAAACTTGGGAGAAGTTCTCAGTATTTCTCATAGGGCTTTATCAAGAAGAGCCTTCGCAGAAGGTGTTCTTAAATCGGCAAAGTTTGTAATAAATAAAAAGAATGGGTATTTTACCTTTACCGACGTAATTTAAGTGGGACGAAGGGGCGCTAAAACAGTTAAAAGGAGGTCATTATGAACACCGAAGAAATAATAAATTTAATATCAAACTCAAAGAAAAAAAATCCTTTAAAGGTGTACCTTAAAGGTAGCCTTAAAGAAATAGATTTTTCCAATGTTGAATTTTATGGTAACGACGAATTCGGAATCTTGTTTTGTGAAGAAGAAGATTTCAAAAGAATTTATGAGAACAATAAAGATTCTATAAGTAATTATAGAATAGAAAGGGATAGAAAGAATTCAGCCATCCCTTTGGCAGATTTATCTAAATACAATGCAAGAATTGAACCGGGCGCCATAATAAGAGACCTAGTGGAGATAGGCGATGGTTGTGTTATTATGATGGGTGCCGTTATCAATATAGGTGCTAGTATTAAAGAAAACACGATGATAGATATGAACGTCGTTATAGGAGGGAGGGCTCAAATAGGTAAAAATTGCCATATTGGGGCAGGAACTGTTGTAGCAGGGGTAATAGAACCTCCAAGCGCTCAACCAGTTGTGATCGAGGATAATGTTCTTATTGGAGCAAACGCGGTTGTATTAGAAGGAGTGAAAGTAGGACAGGGATCAATAGTCGGAGCTGGCTCTGTTGTAATTTCTGATGTAGAACCATACTCTGTGGTAGCGGGAGTCCCTGCGAAATTTATTAAGAAGATCGACGATAAAACAAAAGCCAAAACGCAACTCGTAGAAGGACTTAGAAGATTGAAATAATTATTTCATACCTAATTTACCGGGGTGAATTGTTTATATGAAATTGATAGTTCAAAAGTATGGAGGAAGCTCTCTTGCAGATTCTGAGAGGGTGAACAAAGTTGCCCAGAGAATATGTAACAAGGTAGAAGAAGGATTTAAAGTATTAGTTGTGGTTTCCGCAAGAGGAGAGACCACGAATAGATTGATAGCATTAGCTAAAGAAACAGTCAAGCATCCTAATCCAAGAGAGTTGGATATGCTTTTAGCAACGGGCGAACAAATCAGTGCCTCTTTGTTATCTATGATATTGAACGATAGAGGTGTCAGATCAAAATCTCTGAATGCCTTTCAACTAGGTTTATTGACTACTTCTGATTACAATGACGCTCAGATCAAAGCTATAAACAAGGAGATAATTCACAAAAATCTTGCAAACAACGATGTTTTAGTTATTACAGGATTTCAAGGTGTTACTGAAGAAGGCGATTTGACAACCTTAGGAAGAGGTGGTTCAGATACTTCTGCCGTTGCTTTAGCAGCTTCTTTAAACGTTAAGTGCGAGATATACAGCAATTTTGCAGGTATTTACACCGTTGATCCAAAGATTTATCCCCAAGCAAAAAAATTAAAGTACGTTACTTACGATGAAATGCTTGAAATGGCGGCTTTAGGGGCCAAAGTATTGCACTCAAGGTCTGTAGAAATTGCGAAAAAATTCAATGTTGAGTTATACTGTGCATCGTCTTTTTCTGATGAGGAGGGAAGTTACGTAGTGGATAATTACAGTGAGTATATGGAAGAACCTGTTGTAACAGGTTTAAGTGTGGATGAAAACCAAATCCAAGTCACTATTTTAAATCTTCCAACGGATCATTTTTTTATTAATAAAATTTTCGAAATCGCTGCTAGCAAAAATCTCAACATAGACATGATATCCATTATACAAAATAATGAAAAATCCAATATCTCTTTCAGTATTGTAGACAGCGTGATCGATAATTTCCGAGAAGTTTTAAGTGCATTTCTTAAAAATGATTATGAGAATTTTATTGATTTTAAAAATGATTTAGTCAAAATATCAGTAGTCGGAATAGGCATGAAAAAGGCAAAAGGGGTGGCTTCCCGTTTTTTTAAAGCTATAAAAGATGTACCTATATTTTTGGTGACAACTTCGGAAATAAAAATTTCATGTTTGATTCCAAAAGAGTATAAACAAAAAGCTGTGGAAAGTCTAGCAAAGGAGTTTGATTTATGAGCTTACTAAAAGTCTATAACCCTTTTCCAATAAAAATTGATAGAGCGGAAGGTTCTTACATTTACGATAAAACAGGTAACGCATTTTTAGACACATTCTCTGGAATAGGAGTAATGAGTTTTGGGCATTCTTATCCGCCTTTGCTAAAAACGTTGAAAGAAAAGATGGATAGATATATGCACACTTCTAATTTTTTTCTCGATGAAGATGCCATTTTCGTATCAGAAAAACTCGTTAATTTCACAGAGAAAAATGGTACCGTTTACTTCAGTAATTCGGGAACAGAGGCAAATGAAGCTGCTTTAAAAGCTATTAAAAAAAGAGCGACAGACAAAAGGAATAAAATCGTTTATTTCGAAAATGGTTTTCACGGTCGAACGTTAGGAGCACTTTCTATAAACGGTTTTAAAAATCTAAGAGAGCCATTTGAACCTTTGCTTGCCAACACTGTAGAACTTAAGTTCAACGATGTAGAAGATTTAAGTAAATACTTCGATTTATTTGGCGAAGAAACGTTGGCTGTTTTTGTGGAACCAATTCTCGGCTCTGGTGGAATAGTGTCAATCAAACTAGAATTCGCATCCTTGATAGAGGACTTAAAAAGGAAATATAATTTCATTTTAGTCTGCGATGAGGTTCAAGCTGGGCTTGGACGAGCAGGAAAAATCTTTTCATACCAACATTTTGGGTTGTCACCTAATATTGTAACCATCGGGAAATCCATAGGTGGTGGCTTACCTTTGGGAGGTACAATATTTCTTGAAAATCTATCTCAGGCTTTTGAAAAAGGAGAACATGGTTCAACATTTGCTCCAAACCCTGTAGCGTTAGCAGGAGCTAGGTTCGTTGTGGAAAACATCCCTTCTCTTCTGAAGGATGTTGAAGAAAAAGGAAATTACATAATGCAATATTTAAAAGAGAAAAATTTTGAAAAAGTAAAAGAAGTTCGAGGCAAAGGTTTGATGATTGGCATAGAGTTAAAAGAAGAGGACCCTCAAATGAGGGAAAAAGGTCTACAAGAGGGCCTTTTGTTGAATGTACTTCATAATAGTGTGATTCGTCTACTGCCTCCTTTAAATATTGAATATAACGATATCGAAAAGATATTGGTAAAATTAGAGAAGGTTTTAAAATGATCCTTTCACCGTACGAATTGAGACATAAAATACATGAGAATCCAGAATTATCTCTTGAAGAGTATCAAACTACAGAATTATTGGAAAGAACCGTAAAAGAAATAGCTTCCTTTTACAATGTTGATATTACCGTGCATAGACCTCTAAAAACAGGGCTTATTGTTGAGTATAATGGTGGCAGTGGCGATGAGTACCTTCTTTTTAGGGCAGATATCGATGCTTTAAATATAAAAGAAAAGACCAACGTTGATTTCAAATCAAAAAACGAATACATGCACGCATGTGGTCATGACGTTCATACTGCTATCTTGTATGGCTTTTTTATCAACGTAATAAAAAATAAAGTAAAAAAAAATATAATATTTTTATTTCAACCTGCAGAAGAATCAAAGGGTGGAGCCCAAAAGGTCATCGAAAGTGGAATATTGGATAAATTCAATATAAAAGCGGCTTTCGCTCTACACGTCAACGATGACTTCCACCTGGGGACCATCGCTTCAACGCGTGGTACGCTTTTTGCTTCAGCCCTTGAGTTCTTTGTGGATTTTGAAGGTGTTTCTTCACATCTTGCCTTTCCCCATCAATCTAAAAATGCATTAAACGCCCTTCGCATATTTTTAGATGTGCTGGATAAACTTCCAAAAAATCCCATGGAACCTTTTGTAATCGGCGTTGGTAAAGTAAGTGCAGGTAGCGCGATCAACATTCTACCAGGAAATTCCCATGTTGAAGGAAGTATCAGAGGTGTTAATTCCGAAAATAGCCTAAAATATTTCGAAGATATGAAAAATATATTGTCAGGGATAAAGACCATGACAGGGGTTGATTATTCGTTAAGCAAAGGGTCTTTCTATTCGGAAGTCGTTAACGATTCATTGCTATACGACAAATTTATTCCTAAACTCTCAAAAACATTTAATTTTATTGACTGTGGCCTAAAAATGACGGGTGAGGATTTTGGTTTTATATCAAAAAAATATCCTGCACTAATGTGTTGGTTAGGGAGTTCCAAAGGTGAACACCACGGTCTTCATAACCCTGAATTTTTGCCTCCCGATGAGGTAATAGATATTGGGATCAAGGTTTTTGAAACATTTTTAGATTAAGGATTCAATTCAAAAAAACATCTAGCTAGTTCAAAATCCTCTTTTTTTGTTAGTTTGATGTTATTTTTGTGATCTTCCACAATCGATGTTTCATAACCAGCATGAATAAATATAGATGCGTCATCTGTGAAAGAAGATAAGATCTTTTCCACATTTTGATAAGCTTTAAGTAATTTAGCAAAATTGAAAGTTTGAGGGGTATGATGCATATAAATCTGGGATCTTTCTAAAGTGTTTAAAATCCGACCGTTATTGACTTGAGAAACGGTGTTTTCTGCCATTTCTGCCAAAACAGCCCCACCTACTTCTTTTGCTTTGTAGATGCTTTCGTCTATTTTATTAGTATCAACGAAAGGTCTCACAGCATCATGAATGCAAATAAAATCTGGCTTATTCTCTTTTTTGTCCAAATACATTAGTGCATTATAAACACTTTCCTGCCTGCTACTTCCGCCAATTACTACTTTCTCAAATTTTGAAAAGGTTTGAACCTCTTTTTCTGTTAAATCCACGTAGTTTCTATGAGATACCACGAGAAACTTATCTATTAATTTTGACTGCTGAAATTTTTCAGCCGAGATTCTCAATATTGTATTGTTATTTAATTTTACAAATTGTTTTGGAATTTTAAACCCCGCTCTTTTTCCTTCTCCAGCTGCTACAATAATCGCGTAAACCATTTTCTTCACCCTTTATTTTATTTTTGTATTTTAAAAAATAGGTTTAGTAGAACTTCATCTTTTTTTTAAATAATTAATTTTACATTTGATATAATAGATTGATAAACTTATTATAATATATTTCTGACATAATTGTGCAGGGTAAGTCACAGGGCTGAGCCCTCCCCCAATAGAGTCTAAGGAGCCGTAGATCCCTTCCTTAAACGGGTGGGCTGCGGGGCTAAGGGGAGCAAATATACTAGAAGACAGCAAATACACTTCAAGGAGTGATCGCAATGTTAGTAGTAGGGATCGATTTGGGAGGCACTGAGATAAAAGCTGGATTAGTCGATGAAAAAAAAGGAATAATCAAAAAGATTTCTAGACCTACTGAGGTGGAAAAGGGAAATGACCAAGTAATAGCTAATATAACAAAAACGGTAAAAGTTTTAACGGAAAATACTGAATTTTCTGCAATAGGAATAGGTTCACCAGGTTCAATAGATAGAAAAAATGGAATTGTGAGATTTTCCCCAAACTTTCCAAATTGGCGAAATTTTGAATTGGTAAGCTTAATAAAAGAAAATATAAACGTTGACGTCTTTTTAGAAAACGATGCTAATGCCTTTGCACTGGGAGAATGGTATTTTGGAAAAGCAAAGGGTTTGCAGGATTTCATCGCTTTAACCATAGGAACAGGCATAGGTTCAGGTGTTGTTTGTAACAACATATTTTTAACGGGGAAAGATGGTCTTGCCCCAGAATTGGGTCATGTTGTGGTTATACCAAATGGTCCACAATGCGGATGTGGTAATAGAGGATGTGTTGAAGCTACTTCTTCTGCAAAATATATTGCACTAGAAGCTAGAAATCTGCTAGATAGATATCCGGATAGCCTTGTTTTAAAATTAGCGGGGAAAAAAGAAAACATTGAATCAAAACATGTTTTTCAAGCTTACGAAAAAAACGATCCTCTTGCTACTGTAGTTTGTAATTTTGCAATTGATGCACTTGCAAGGGCTATCGGAGGATATGTTCATGCCTTCAACCCCGAAAAAATTATAATAGGCGGGGGATTAAGCAAAGCTGGGGATGCTCTTTTTGTTCCATTAAGAGAGATGACAAAAAAATATGTTATGAGCAGTTTCGTCGACACTTATACCATAGAACAATCATCTTTAGTAGAAGATGCGGGTATTTTAGGAGCAGCATCTGCAGCCTTTTATGCCGAAGAAAACCCTTATAGTTTATAATCAAGAATCTCTTATCTAGAACCGAAAGAAAGTTTGAAAGGCATTCATTCTTGCTGTGTAAAACAAAGATAAATGCAAAAAAATAATATAAACATAATCCCTGCCTATATTGGCGGGATTTTCCAAAATTTAACCCACTTTAAAAAGCAAGTATAACTCCGCCTTCATTAGCATAGACTGTGCTTATCCCTGCAGTTTCCACAATAATTATATCTCTAAAATTATATCTTTTAGCTGCTTCTTTTTTGATATACTCAGCTCTCTCAAGAACATTGCAGTGAGCAATTCCTAAAACTTTATCTTTCAAATTATTCCTTACTTCTCCTATTTTATCAACTAGCTTTTTAATGGCATTTTTACTTCCTCGTACTTTATCTAATAAAGTTATAGTACCTTCTCTAGTACCAGCCAGAATAAGTTTTATATTCAATAAAGATGCAAATTCACCTTTCAATCTCCCCACACGCCCTGCGAAAACTTGACAAGATTAAAAAAGTATGTTATACTAAAATTAAATTGATATTAATGGGGTAATAGCATGTTTGATCAAGAAAATCTTTTCTTAAAAACACCTAAGTTAGAAAATAATACAATAAATATAATTAATTGGTGGTGGCATCTCGGATAGGGGTGCCCCTAAGAATCTGCCTAGAAAGTAACAAAGGGCATCCCTGAAGGGATGCCCTTTTTTAATTTAGGAGGTCTTTTTCCTATTAAAAAAGGGATAAAAGGACCTCCTTTTATTTTTTTCAAAAAGCACAAACTAAGAATTAAGGCTGAGAAGGAGGGGAATATGTATACAAAAAAGTCTGTAATAAATCAATCAATTTTACCAATTATAGAAAAAATAAGCTTGGAAAATTTCGATCCAACGGTAATTTATAAAAAAATTGCTTTAAATAATCCATATTCTTTTATACTAGAAAATCTTTCAATCTACGAGAAAAAGTATTCCTTAATAGGAATCACTCCATTAAAAGTCGTGAAATTAAGTTATATAGTCAAGAATAAAACAAAACTTAATTTTATTGAAAAAGGCAAAACTTTTTTTGATGAAAGTACAGATTACATATCTTTTTTAAAGGAACAGTTAAAAAGTATTCAATATGAAAGGATTCTAAATATCCCAGATTTATTTGCGAGTTTCGTCGGATACTTCAGTTATGAGATTATTTCCGTTTGGGAAGATATATACCATAATGAAATGGATAAAGATCTCAAACATGGAGATTTACCACTATCTATCTTAGTATTTCCAAGAATCTCGTTGATATTAGATCAAAGTGAAAAAGTGGGGTATTTGGTAAATGTTGTTGATAGTGGATCAGAAGAAGATATAGAAGGTCGAATTTCTTTGGCTAAACATGAAAATCATCAGATATTAAAAGATTTGAAAAAAACTCCTACTCAAAAAAAAGAAGAAAAAAACAACGATCAAGTCAAATTGAGGATCAAACACCACACAAGTAAAGAAGAATTCATTGAAAAAGTAGAAAAAACAAAGAATTATATAAACGCCGGTGAGGCTTTTCAAATCGTCTTATCTCAAAGGTTTTCTTGCAAAATAACGCAACATCCTTTTGAAATATATGAAAATCTGAGAAGGATAAACCCTTCACCTTACATGTTTTATCTAAATTACCCAGAGGCGACCCTCATTGGCTCATCTCCAGAAATGCTCGTAAAAGTTGAAGGACAAAGAGTAATCACCAGGCCCCTTGCTGGTACAAGAAAAAGGGGGGGAACTCCTAAAGCAGATGAAGCCATAGAAAAAGAACTCTTAAGTGATGAGAAAGAAAGGGCAGAACACATAATGCTGGTTGATCTTGCAAGGAACGATTTAGGCAGGGTATGTAAAGAAGGAAGTGTTAAGGTGACAAAATTTTTTGGAATAGAAAAATACTCACATGTGATGCATATTTATTCTCAAGTTGAAGGTTTAAAAAAGGATTATTTAAACTCACTGGATGTTTTAAAATCTTTGTTCCCAGCGGGGACTGTATCAGGAGCACCAAAGATTAGGGCAATTGAAATAATTGATGAATTGGAAGACGAACCAAGAGAAATCTATGCCGGTGTAGTGGGATACATTGATACAAAAGGAAATTTAGATACAAGTATCGCAATCAGGACCATGGTGTGCAAAGAAAATGAAGTCAGGATACAAGCTGGTGCTGGGATAGTGTCTTATTCCATTGGCGAAAATGAGTATTATGAAACAGTCAATAAAGCAATGGCGATGTTTAAATCTTTAGAAAAGGGGGATTGCTGAGATGATTCTTTTGATAGACAATTATGACTCATTCACTTACAACATTTATCAAACGGCATGTGAGTTCGATGATGTTTTAGTTTATAGAAACGACAAACTAACTTTAAAAGATGTCGAAATGCTCAAGCCTTCTCATATAATAATTTCTCCAGGACCAGGTGTTCCCAAAGATGCTGGGATTTCCGTCGAAATTATTAAGTATTTTAAGGGGGTTATTCCCATTCTTGGAATCTGTTTAGGTCATCAGTGCATTGCAGAGGCTTTCAATGGAAAGGTTGTCAGAGCAAAAGAGATATTCCACGGAAAAACTTCTAAGATATATATAAAAGAAAAGCACGATATATTTAAAGGTATAGATAGCCCCTTTGAAGCTACTAGATACCATTCACTTATCGTGTCAAACGAGATGTTCCCGAAAGAATTAAAAATAATTGCTTCTGCACAAGGCGGAGAAATCATGGCTTTAAGCCACAAAACTTACCAAATATATGGGGTACAGTTCCATCCTGAATCTATATTAACAACAGTGGGTCCAAAATTGATAGAGAATTTTATAAATATTAAAGTTGAAAGGGGTGTCAGCTATGTTTAACTACTATCTTCAAAAAGTTGTAAAGGGAGAAAATCTCGGTCTAGACGAAATGAAACAAGCGATGGAGATGATTATGGAAGGTAAAGTAACTCACAGTCAACTTTCTGGTTTTTTAGTTGCTCTGCATATGAAAGGAGAAACGGTAGAAGAAATCACAGCAAGTGCGAAGGTTATGAAGGAAAAAGCAACATCAATTTATATTGAAAGCGATGAACTCATGGATACGTGTGGAACAGGTGGAGATGCTAAAGGAACCTTCAACATTTCAACCGCTGTAGCTTTTATCTTGGCAGCAGCTGGGGTAACTGTTGCGAAACACGGTAACAGATCTGTATCAAGTAAAAGTGGGAGTGCAGATGTTCTAGAAGCTCTTGGAGTCAATATATCTTTGCCTCCTTCTTCAGTTGAAAGATGTTTGAAAGAAATAAATATAGCCTTTCTTTTTGCTCAAGATTTTCATAAAGCTACTAAACACGCTGCTGTACCAAGAAAAGAATTAGGAATAAGAACCATTTTTAACGTATTAGGGCCTTTAACGAATCCTGCAAACGTAAAATATCAATTAATGGGTATATTCGGTCCAAACTTGGTTTATCCTATAGCAGAAGTTTTGAACAACCTGGGAGTTAAAAGGGCGATGGTTGTTCACGGAGCGGGGGGTATAGATGAATTTTCACTTTCAGGTAAGAATAAAGTGGCATTTTTAAATGAAGGGAAGATAGAAAAGTTAGAAATATACCCAGAAGATTTAGGGCTAAAAAAATACAGTATACAAGAGATCCAAGGTGGAAGCGCAGAAGAAAATAGAAGAATAATATTAAACATATTTAACGGGGAAATGGGGCCAAAAAGGGACGTAGTAGTTTTAAATTCTGCAGCTGGATTATATGTGGCAAAAAAGGTCAACAGTTTAGAAGAAGGTATCACTTATGCACAAGAAATAATTGACAGCAAAAAAGCAATGTCAAAATTGGAAGAGATGGTAGAGTTTACTAACTTTCTATCTTTACAAGCGAAAACTTCCTAGATTTTCTTGGGAAAAGAGGGCATTGAGCTGAACAAAAAAGTACCAACAAATATTGGACAGTGGCTCACAAAAAACGGTGGGCTGCGGGGCAAAGGGCTCTAAAACAAAGAAAAACTCTTGAAAAGGAGGGAAAAATGTACTTAGAAAAAATAGTAGAAACAAAAAAGGAAGAAGTAGCAAAGCTAAAAGAAAAGAAAATATCCTTAAAAGATTCCTTCCAAAAAGGAAAATTAACTCTAATAGCCGAAATCAAAAAAGCTTCTCCAAGTAAAGGGATTATTTCAACTAATTTTGATCCGCAAAGGCAATTAGAGTTATACATAAAAGGTGGCGCAGATGCTATTTCTATCCTAACTGATGAAAAATACTTTCAAGGTAGTACAGCAATTTTAAAAAGGCTAAGAAGACAAACAAATCTTCCCATTTTAAGAAAAGATTTCATAATCGATCCTATACAAATTTACCAGTCATTATTTCTAGGAGCCAACGTTATTTTACTCATAGCTTCAATACTATCAAAAAAAGAGATTTCTGATTTTCTTAGGATATCAAAAGATATAGGTTTAGAGACTATAGTCGAAATTCATAACCAACAAGAGCTAATAAAGGTTTTAGATACAGAAACTGAAATCTTGGGAATAAACAACAGGGATTTGAATGATTTTTCTGTTAATCTACGAAACACAGAAAAATTACTAGAAGAACTTGAAAAGTTAGATAAACGAAAGGATTTTTACGTAATTTCAGAAAGCGGGATTAAAGAAAAAAGTGATGTCGATTATCTTAGAAGTTTGGGAGTAGATGGGGTATTAATTGGAGAAGCTCTAATGAAAGAAAACGATCCTGTTTCAAAGATTGGGGAGTTTTTTCCAGAAAAAGGAGTAATTTACAGTGATTAGGGTAAAAGTTTGTGGAATCACTAACATTGAAGATGCTATTAACATATCCGAAGCCGGGGTAGATGCTTTAGGCTTTATTTTAGCTGAAAGTCCGAGGAAAGTTGAATTACCGAAGGTTGTTGAAATATCTAAAAAGTTACCTCCATTTGTAAGTAGGGTAGCTGTTGTAGCTAATCCAACTATAGAAGAAATAGAAAAAATTGAAAGAAGTAAAGTGTTTGATTACGTTCAATTTCACGGTTCAGAAGATGTAGATCTAATCAAAAAATGCAAGTTAAAAACAATAAAAGCTATTAAAATTGAAAATGAAAGTTCGTTAGAAGAGATCTCCAAATACAGTAATTTTGTCGATTACTTTTTATTCGATACAAAAATTGGGCAAAAGATAGGCGGAACAGGACAAACTTTCAATTGGGAGATTTTAAAAAAGGTAGATATAAAACAACCATTCATCTTAGCGGGTGGTTTAGGCCTAGAAAATGTAGTTGAAGCTATAAAAATAATCAAACCTAATGCTGTTGATCTAAACAGTAAAGTCGAATTGTTTCCAGGTAAAAAAGATATTAGGATAATAAAAGAAAGTATTAACAAAATAAACAGTATAAAAATAAATGGATGATTTTAAAACGGGTGGGTTGCTGGACGAAGGGGAGCTAAAAAAGATTTTAAATTTGCAAAAAATAAAAAAGGAGGATGAAATTTGATAAAAAAGGCTTATTTTGGTCAATATGGTGGTAGATATGTTCCAGAGACATTGATTCCAGCTCTTGAGGAATTGGAAGAAGCTTATGAAAAATATTCAAAAGATCCTGATTTCATCGATGAATACGAAGGTTGGTTAAAAGATTATTGCGGGAGGCCTACCCCTTTATATTTCGCCGAAAGATTCACCGAATACCTTAAAGGTCCAAAGATATATCTAAAAAGAGAAGATTTAAACCATACTGGGGCGCACAAAATAAATAACGTCTTGGGACAAGTGTTACTCGCAAAAAGAATGAATAAAAAAAGAATAATCGCAGAGACCGGTGCAGGCCAGCACGGTTTGGCAACTGCAACCGCCGCCGCAAGATTTGGTTTGGAATGTATAGTCTACATGGGAGCAGAAGATATCAGAAGACAAGCCCTCAACGTATACAAAATGAGGCTGTTGGGAGCAAAAGTAGTGCCTGTATACAGCGGTAGCCAAACTTTAAAGGAAGCCATAAATGAAGCTATTAGAGACTGGGTTACAAACGTTGAAAACACTCATTACGTTATAGGCTCAGTAGTAGGACCACATCCATATCCTAAAATAGTTAGAGATTTCCAAAGGATTATTGGTGATGAAGCTAAAATCCAGATTTTAGAAAAAGAAGGGAGGTTACCAGACTATATAGTTGCATGTGTTGGTGGAGGTAGTAATGCCATGGGGATATTCTATCCTTTCATAGAAGATAAAGATGTTGAATTGATAGGAGTGGAAGCTGCAGGAAAGGGATTAGAGACTGGCCAACACGCTGCTTCTTTGACTGCGGGAAAAGTAGGCGTGCTTCACGGGAGTAAATCTTACGTTTTACAAGATGAAGATGGACAAATTCAACTGGCATATTCCATCTCTGCAGGTTTAGATTATCCTGGTGTGGGGCCTGAACATAGTTACCTACATGATGAAAAAAGAACAAAGTATGTATCCATAACAGATGAAGAAGCATTGAAAGGATTCGAACTCTTAACGAAATTGGAGGGAATCATCCCAGCGTTTGAAAGTTCTCATGCAATCGCTTACGCTATGAAAATTGCACCTTCACTCGATAAAGATAAAATCATGCTGATAAATCTTTCTGGAAGAGGAGACAAAGATGTCGATTCTTATAGAAAGCTTAATAGGAAGGTAATAGAATGAGCAAAATAAGTGAAGTTTTCAAAAGTAACAAGGCTTTAATCACCTATGTAACAGCCGGAGATCCAAGTTTAGAGGCTACAAAAGAAATTATCTTAGAATTAAACAAAGATGGTGTTGATATTATAGAGGTAGGAATACCTTTTTCTGATCCTTTAGCCGATGGGCCAATAATTCAAAAAGCAAGCCAAAAAGCTTTAAAAAATGGGGTTACACTTAAAAAAATTTTTGAAACTTTGGATGAAATCAAAAAAGATGTTACTTGCCCACTCGTTTTAATGGGTTATTACAACTCAATTCTCAATTATGGTATCAACAATTTTATAATAGACTCAGTAAATACTGGCATCTCTGGGGTAATAATTCCAGATTTGCCTTTTGACGAAGAAGAGGAATTTTACGCAAAAATAAAGGAAAACGGTATCGATCCTATTTTACTGGTTGCTCCGAACACCTCAGAAGAGCGCCTAAAAGAAATATCTAAGGTATGTTCTGGGTTTTTATACTGTGTATCTATTATGGGAGTAACAGGCGATAGCCAAGCACCAATAGAACATTTGAAAGAGTATTCACAAAGAGTGAGAAAGTATATTGATATACCTTTAGCTATCGGTTTTGGGATAGATAGCCCAGAAAAGGTAAAAAATATTATCGATTATTTTGATGGAATAATAGTAGGAAGTGCTCTCATAAAAATAATAGATAAAAACAGCGATGACAAAGTTAAAATGCTTAAAGAAATAAAAAGTTTTATAAAAAGTTTAAAAGTTTGGTAAAAAAATAGAGGCAATAGCCTCTATTTTTAGTTCAATACTCTATATGTAAACTTCCATAATTACCTATAGGGAAATCATCTTCCTGAATATCTTCCAACCTACTGAACCCATTCCCTTGTAAGATGATTTTCTTTAGTTTCAAAACTTTTTCTTCTTCGCCTTGGGCAACAACCTCAACCGAACCATCGGGTAAGTTTCTAACATACCCTTCAAGTTGAAGCCTTGCTCCATGCACTCTTACAAAATGTCTTAAACCAACACCTTGAACTCTTCCATACAATATCCACCTTTTGCAAATCATAGAGATATACCTTAATTTCTTGAACTAGCTAACGCTAGCATTCTCAAAAGTTGAGCGATGGCCATCAACGCAGCTGCTACATAGGTCAATGCAGCGGCTGATAAAACCTTTTTTGCACCTACTACTTCTTCTTTAGACATTCCCATAACGGGTAAAAGTTTCAAAGCCCTACTACTGGCATTGAACTCAACCGGCAACGTTATAATTGAAAACAAAACCACGAAAAGAAACAGGAAAATGCCAGCATTCAGTAAGAAAGGGGCAGAAAAAATAAGTCCAACAAAGAAAATAATCCACGCCATGTTGGAACCAAAACCTGCCAATGGTACTGCCAGATTCCTTAGAACTAAAGGTTTATAACCCTTAGCATGTTGTATGGCGTGACCTGCTTCGTGAGCTACCACACCTAAAGCAGCTATAGATGAATTGTTATAAGTAGAGTCAGAAAGTCTCAAGATTTTTTTTGTAGGATCATAATGATCAGTCAAGTTACCACTTACTCTTTCGACTTTAACGTCATACAACCCCACAGAATCAAGTAATCTTCTTGCAAACATATAACCTGGTTCTCCAATTGATGATTTTACTCGAGAATATTTGTTGAAAGCACTACTAACTCTACTTTGAGCCCAAATAGCCAATATCAATGGTGGGATCAACAACAACAGTGTAGAATAAAACATGATAACTCACCTCCGTCTCATTAGATAAATGAGCTTTTTAAAATACACATTTCATAAGAAATTTTAGCACTTATTCATTTATCTTATTTTACAGCTGTGTATACTTTTATACCCATTAATTTTGAATTACCAAGAAAAAACTTTTTTAAGTTGACAAAAATCTTTTTTACTGATAAAATAATTTTTGAAGGAAAGTTGAGGAGAGTACAAAAATGGTTACAAAGATCTCGATCGAAAATAAAAATAAATACTATTGGTATTTTAGCAAGACACCCATTTTGGTGGCTTTGTTTTGTCGTATAAAAACATAGTCCGCAAAGATTCCAAAATGGGTGTCTACTCTTTTAGTAGGCACCTGTTTTTTTTTTAAAATACTATGGGAAATAAATTAACGGGCGGGCAGCGGGGCGAAGGGCGCTAAAACAAGCTTTAGAATCTCTAAAGACAATATTTTTAAAATTTGGAGGTGAATTCAGGTGGTGATTGTAATGGAAGAAAATGCAACAGAAGAAGAAGTCAGAAAGGTTATTGAAAAAGTGGAAGAAGTAGGCTTTAAAGCTCATCCCGATAAAGGTGAAAATCACACGATTGTTGGAGTAGTAGGGGAAGGTGACAGGGAATACATTTTAAACAATATCGAAACTTTCCCAGGGGTTGAAAGGGTTGTAGAGATAACTCAACCTTTCAAATTAGCGAGTAGAACATTCAAACCTAAAGATTCAATCTATGACATAGGAGGAATAAAAATAGGAGGGAAAAATTTTTTAACAATTGCGGGACCTTGTGCAGTTGAAAACAAAAAACAGGTTTTAGAAACAGCTCGATTCTTAAAAGAAAAAGGGGTTAAATTCCTAAGAGGGGGAGCCTATAAACCAAGAACTTCTCCTTATTCTTTCCAAGGCTTAAAAGAAGAAGGGTTAAAAATTCTCAAAGAAGTAAGAGAAGAAACTGGTTTAAAGATAGTTACAGAAGTTATGGATACCAGAGAGGTAGAGTTGGTTTCAAAATATGCCGATGTTTTACAGATAGGTGCCAGAAATATGCAAAATTTTTCACTTTTAAAAGAATTAGGTAAGCTGGATAAACCAGTTTTACTCAAAAGAGGTTTATCTGCTACGTACAAAGAATTTTTAATGGCAGCCGAATATATCATTTCTGAAGGGAACAGCCAGGTTATACTGTGTGAAAGAGGAATTAGGACATTTACGGATGAAACGAGAAATACCTTGGACATCAGTGCAATACCCGTAATTAAAAGATACAGCCATTTACCTATTATAATCGACCCTAGTCACGCTAGTGGAGATTGGAGATACATCGCTCCTCTATCTAAAGCTGCTGTAGCCGCTGGTGCAGATGGTTTAATAATAGAAGTCCATCCGGATCCTCAAAACGCCCTTTCCGACGGCAAACAATCTTTGAATTTTGAGCAATTCAGTGAATTAATGGACCAAATAAAAGCAATATTAGACATAGATAGCAAAGTCTTAGCTTAGCAAACAAACTACATTGTTATTGGAGGTACGATTAATGTTATTTGACACCGCGATAATCATCGGCACTGGTTTAATTGGAACTTCATTAGCTTTAGCATTTAAAGAAACTAAAGAAATAAGTAATATCATTGGATACGATATCGATAATGATAATTTAAAAGTAGCTTTAAATTTAGGAGTTATAGATGAACCTGCAAAAATATCAGATATTTCAAAAGCAGATTTAATAATTTTTGCAACCCCAGTAGAAAGCATAAACATAATTTTACGTGATACAATTGATCTAATAAAAGAAGATACCGTTGTAACTGATGTTGGAAGTACTAAACTTAAAATTATGCGGTTATTTGATAGTTTTAAAAACAAAAAGATCAATTTTATAGGTGGTCATCCTTTGGCAGGATCCGAAAGATCAGGTCCCCTAAATGCAAAATCGGATTTATTCAAGGGGAAAAAATATATATTGATAAAAAGTGCAAATTGTGACCAGATGTATTTTAATAAGTTTGAAAGGTTGATCACAAAGATCGAAGCCATTCCAATAATAATAGATGCTAAAACTCACGATGAAATTCTATCAGTAACAAGCCATTTGCCACAGGTTATTTCTTATTATCTAGTAAAAACTCTCATGGATTTAAAAGAAGATAATGAAAATTATCTAAAATTAGTCGGGACTGGCTTTAAAGACACCACAAGGCTGTCGAAAAGCGATCCCCTAATGTGGATCGACATATTCAAACAGAATAAAAATAATATACTCACCGCAATAGAGAATTTCGAAAAAGAGTTAAAGGTCTTCAAGAAGAATTTAATCGAAGATAAATACAACGAAATAAAAGATGATTTAATCAAAATCAGTAATTTTGGATTTTGAGGGTAATGGGTGTGCTACAGGGCAAATGGCAAAGACCTTTTAACCTTATGGGTGGGGTACAGGTTGAAAGGGACAAAGTCTTTTTTATCCTTATGGGCGGGGAGCGGGGTGAAAGGGCGCTAAAACAAGCTTTTAAAATTTCTAAAAGCAATAAGAGGAGGAAAAGATGAATTTTGAAGTAATTCCAACAGAAAATATAAATGCGGAAATCACCCTACCAGGTGATAAATCAATATCTCATAGGGCACTCATAATTGGTTCAATTGCTGAAGGCGAGACAAAAATACACAACTTTTTAAGTTCTGAAGATACCTTAAGCACTTTAAATATATTAAATTCAATAGGCGCCAATATTAAACATATTGACAAAAGCGAGATAATCGTAGAAGGAAACGGAAAGGATAATTTCGTTGAACCTTCGAACGTTCTAAATGCAAAAAACTCTGGTACAACAATGCGCTTAATGATGGGTGTATTATCGGCTCAAAATTTTTACAGTGTAATTACAGGGGACGACTCTTTGAGAGGAAGGCCTATGAAAAGAGTCATAGATCCATTAAGCAAAATGGGGGGGCGTTTTTATGCAAGGAAAAATGGTGAGCTTGCTCCCATAACTATATTGGGAACAAAAGATATATCTCCTATCGTTTATAAAACGCCTGTTGCAAGTGCTCAAGTTAAATCTGCAATTTTGTTGGCGGGTTTGTATGCAAAAGGAGAAACTAAAGTAATAGAACCTGCCAGATCTCGTGATCATACGGAAAGAATGTTAAAATATTTTGGCGCTGATATTATTCAAAAGGATACAACCGTTGTTATTCAAGGTCTTACTAACAAGCTCAAAGGACAGGAGTTCTTCGTGCCAGGTGATATATCTTCTGCATCTTTTTTTATAGTTGCAGCCCTTATAACCAAAAACTCGACACTGTTAATAAAAAATGTGGGAACCAACCCAACCAGAACGGGTATATTATCCGTGTTAAAGATGATGGGAGCGGATATAAAGATTATCAACGAAAAAACATTAAACAATGAACCAGTTGGAGACTTACTCGTAAAAAGTAGTTCGTTAAAAGGTACTGAAATAAAAGGTGAGATGATTCCTTCGATTATCGATGAAATCCCTATATTGGCGATAGCTGCTACCCAAGCAAACGGAAAAACATCAATAAAAGATGCAAAAGAATTACGTTACAAAGAAACAGACAGAATAAAGACAATCACCAAAGAATTAAAAAAATTGGGCATAGACGTTTTAGAAAAAGAAGACGGTTTTGATATAATTGGAAGTCAAAAAATACGAGGGAACTGCACTTGTGAAAGTTACAACGATCATAGAATAGCCATGTCACTTGCTATAGCCGGTTTGATAGCAGATAATCCTATAAAAATTAATAACTTCGAGTGCGTGAATATATCTTTCCCTGAATTTACAGAGATTTTTGAGAAAATAAGGAGTAAATGATGGAAAAATTTGGACTATTAGAATACCCACCCAAAGAAAGTTTATCAAAAAAGGTTTTTAATAAATATTTTAAAAAAGCTAATATCGATGCTGTATATGAAGATATTGTTATAGTCCCTGATAATTTTGATGATGAAATTAACAAATATATTGAATCTTACGATGGACTCAATGTAACGGTTCCTTTCAAAGAAAAGGTGATTAAGTACGTCGAACCTGTGGAAGAAGCCAAAGAAATAAATGCCGTTAACTGTATTTTCAACAATAAAGGTTACAATACGGATTGGAAAGGTTTTTATAACTCTTTAAAAAAATCTGTTCTGCAAGAACCAATCCTATTAGTTGGAGCGGGTGGTGCGAGTAAATCCATCATCTACTCTTTGTACAAAATGGGTATAAAAAAGTTGTTTCTTGTAAATCGAACGGTTGAAAAAGCAGAAAAATTAAGAAAGATTTTCATGTCAAAAATAGATATAAAAATTGAATCTTTTAACCACCTACAAAGCCTAATCCGTAGTTCTAAAACTTTCATAAACGCCACTTCTATTGGAATGTTCGGAGAATCATTTAATTTAGAAGTTAAAGATTTTACTAATCTATCCTTAATTTACGATATTGTTTACAATAATACCCCTCTCCAAAAGATTGCAAAAGAAAACAATATCAAATGCATAGATGGCCGAACCTTTTGGTACCACCAGGCGGTTGAAAATTTGAAGATATGGGATATTTATAAACCAGAAACATTCGATGAAGCCTTCAAATCTTTTTCTAGAGGTGAATAAAATGCAAGTAAAGATAGCAGGAGATTCACATGGTCCACAGATGATTGGACTAATAGAAGAAATACCAGCAGGGTTAAAAATAGATATAGAAAAAATAAATACAGACCTAAGAAGGAGACAGTTGGGATACGGTCGTGGAAACAGGATGAAATTAGAAAAAGATGAAGTAACAATCGTTTCCGGATTATGGGAAGGAATAACAACAGGCGCCCCTTTGGTTTTAATTGTAAACAACAAAGCAAAAAATCCTATCAAAAAAGAAAGACATGTGCCAAGACCTGGGCACGGAGATTATTCATGTTGGTATAAATACAGATTAGATGATTTGAATATATACACTGAAAGAAACAGTGCGCGTTGGACAAGTGTACTCACCGCGACAGGGAGTGTTGCTAAACAATTTCTTGAAAATTTCGATATAAACACATTCAGTTTTGTAAAATCGATTGGAAAAGTTAGTGTTGAAGAAGAAAGGTTTGAAGATATTCAAAAAGATTTCCACTACTACATCCAAAAAAGGAATGAATCAGAAGTTCAATGCCCTTTTGAAGATATTTCTGTGAAAATGATAGAAGAAATTAAAGAAAATGCTTTAAAAAAAGCAACCACCTTGGGAGGTAGTGTAAAAACATTCGCCACAAATGTGAAACCTGGACTGGGAAGTTACGCCGATGTTTTGAACAGAGTTGATTCAAAAATAGGAAAATATTTCATGTCGATCCCTTCCGTGAAAGGAGTTTTTATAGGCAAAGAAGATGTGAGTATACCCGGATCTGAATTCCAAGATCCTTTCAAAGTTGAAGATGGGGTTATACACAGAACAAAGAATTACGCAGGTGGCATAGAATCCGGGATAACAAATGGGGAAAATATAGTTGTCACTACGTACTTCAAACCTATTTCTACACTTGCAAATCCTCTTCCTTCTGTTGATCTTGAAACCAGAGAATCAAAAGAAGCGCCTTACATAAGATCTGATTCTGTTATTATTCCCGCTGCGACTGTAATAACAGAATGCACTCTGGCTATTATATTAATGGAAGAAATTATAGACGGATTTGGAAACGACAACATCGAACTTATAAAAGATAGATACTTCAAGAAATAAGGTGATATTCAATGAAAATCTTCTTGGTAGGAATGATGGGATCAGGTAAGACGACCCTTGCAAAAAAGATTTCAAAAGTACTTTCCATACCCCATATCGACATAGATGATGAAATTGAAAAAAATGAAAATCAAAAAATAAAAGATATCTTTGAAAAATACGGTGAAGAATACTTCAGAAAACTGGAAAGTGCTATCCTCGAAAAATTAGCTGAAAACACTCAATTCCTAGTTGTATCAACTGGAGGAGGAATAATCTTAAGCGCTAAAAATAGAGCTATGTTGAAAAAAGAAAATGCCATATATCTGAAAGTTGCTCCTGAAAAGCTTAAAGAGCGTGTAAGCTTAGAAAATAGACCCCTTCTGGCAAACAACAAAGAAAATATTATAAAGATCTACAAAGATAGAAAAGAGTTGTATGAACAATTCAAAACGGTTGATATTACAAATTTGACTGAATGGGAATCGGTTGCTAAAATCCTCTACCAATACGATATTAAAAACCATTTTGAAATAGATTCATCTTTCCAAAAAGTATCAATAAATGCAGAAAGTCTGAAGTTTCTTCCACCAGATTCAATGGTTTTTACCAGCGAAAAGGTCAATGAACTATATGGAGAATACCTGCCAAAGAAAAAACTTGTCTTACCGAACGGAGAAAAAACAAAAGACATTTCTTTTGTAATAAAGGCTTACGAATACCTCCTTGAAAACAATGTCTCTAGAGACAATCTTCTTCTTGGGATTGGTGGAGGAACTATAACCGATTTTACAGGTTTTGTTGGTTCCACTTACAAAAGAGGTATGAATTTTTCGTTTTACCCTACCACACTTCTTTCTCAGATCGATGCTTCAATAGGCGGAAAAAATGGAATAGATTTCAAAAAATATAAAAATGTTGTTGGAACAATAAACCTACCCAAAGAAGTTGTGATAGACCCACTCTCTTTATTATCCTTAGATGAGGAAACATTCATAGAAGGGTTAATCGAAGGTTATAAAATGGCATTGATCTCGGGGAGTGAATTTTATGAATTTTTTAAAGAGAATTTGCACGAAATACTTAACAGGAATCTAGATAAATTATCTTTTTTTATTAAGAGATCCATTGAAGAAAAACTCCATATAGTGGAACGAGACTTCAAAGATACGGGGCTGAGAAGTTGTTTAAATCTTGGACACACTTTAGGTCACGCCTTTGAAGCTGCTACAGGAATCGCACATGGCTTATCCGTAGGATGGGGTTTGATAAAAGAAATAGAATTTTTTTACAAGAAAAAATATCTGCAAGAAAAAGACTATCTAGAAATAAAAGATACATTAGAAACTCTTGTCCCTCAAAAAGTTAGAAACATTCAAATAGAAGAAAGAGACATATATCATTATGTATCAAATGATAAAAAACTAGGAGCAAATCAAAAAATAAAGATGCCGATTTTAAAAGCTCCAGGAAATATTATAATAGAAGAAATCAAGCTAAAGGAAGGTGAAACCTTTTGATTCTAATAATAAACGGTCCTAACTTGAATATGTTAGGGAAACGCCCTAAAGATATCTATGGTACAGAAACCTACGAAGATTTAAAAAATCAGATAAACCATTTTGCTCAAAATAATAGTATAGATGTGGGATTTTTTCAATCTAACTCTGAAGGTCAAATCATCGACAGAATTCAAAAATCGGATTTTGAAGCTTTAATAATCAATCCAGGTGCTTATACCCATTATTCTTATGCGATAAGAGATGCCCTAGAAATTGTAAATGTGCCAAAAGTGGAGGTCCATCTTACAAATATCATGGCAAGGGAAAGTTTTAGACAAAATTCTGTTACCTCTTCCTCGTGTGATGGGGTCATATCTGGATTAGGGTTCTATGGATATATCTTGGCATTAGAATACCTAAAAGAAAAGTTGAAAGAGCAAGCTTAATCATACAAAGCTGCAGGCTAAAGGGTGGAGCCCTTTTGTCGTTTTATGCAAAAAACTTTTTAAGTTTGCCGCATTGTGCAAACGATGTTTTTTTAGTGATTTTGACCTTGATTTGGGGTTTTTAAGGGGGTTACCTTTTGCAGCCTTTTGCAAAAAACTTATTGCTGATTTGTGCAAAACGCTTTTTGCTGATCTATGCAAAAAGCATTGTTTGTAGTGCTTTTAAAGTAATATCCAAACCCTCATTTGCTTTGCAAATGATGTGTTGCTTTAGAAACAATTTCCATATTCTCATTTGCGAAGCAAATGCGTTCGGGGATCTTAAGGGGTTTACCCCTTAACGTCCAGCGCTAACAGAAGGTTTTAGAGTTTCTAAAGGTACTAGATAAAAATATACCTTAGGAGGTAAAAAGTGAAAGAAATAATATTAGGAATCGTACAAGGTCTAACCGAATTTCTTCCAGTATCCAGCTCTGGACATCTGGCAATATTTTCATCGTTCATGGACATCGATACAAATGTACCGTATTTCGCTCTTCTACATTTATCCACCTTTTTTGCAGTATTGATCTTCGTTTGGAAAGAAGTTGTCAATTTGATCAGAGGACTTTTTAAATGGGAAAAAGAATCACTCTCTTTATTCCTTAAATTAATTATTTCTTCGATTCCAGCTGCTCTTATAGGTTTCACTTTGGAAGCTTCTATCGAATCAGCCTTTTCTTCTCTCACATTGATTGGGATTTTTTTAATCGTGACTGCCATCTTTTTACTAATTTCTGACACACTAAAGGGTAAAAAGAGTTTAACAGAGATGGCCTATGTTGATGCCTTAATTATAGGTCTCATGCAAGCCCTTGCAATATTTCCAGGGATATCTAGAAGTGGTGCAACATTGTTTGGTGCTCTTTTAATGAAAACAAAAAGGGAAGATGCCCTAAAATATTCCTTTTTGATGAGCCTTCCTGTAACCTTTGGGGCAGGTATTTTTGAAATAAACAAGGTTACTTTTTCTCCTTGGGTAATTTTAGGAGGATTGTTTGCCTTCGTGTTTGGTTTGCTTGGTCTGTATCTACTGAAAAAAACGGTACTAGTTGGAAAACTGAGATATTTTTCATATTACTGTTTTGCTATCGGACTCATAGCCATTATTATTTAGTAGTAAATACTTTGTTCATTTAATCTTTTAAAATATTTGTTATAATATTTATAAGAACCTCAAATAAAGTATCAGGGAGTTTCTGATTTGAGAAAACAAGAAAGGCTAAAAAAAATACTTAACATTCTTTCTACAAGTAAAGATTCAATACCAGGGCAACAACTTGCTGAAAGATTTGGCGTAACAAGGCAAATAATAGTAAAAGATATGGCTATTTTGAAAGCCCAAGGTTATGATATACAATCTTCTCCGAAAGGTTATTCAATGAATAAGAACAATAGATTGATTAAATTGATTGCTGTTAAACATACCGTGGAACAAATCGAAGATGAGTTAAAGACCATTGTAAACTGTGGAGGTAGAGTAATCGATGTAACGGTGGAGCATCCTGTTTATGGAGAACTAAGTGGTAAGATTGAGGTAGATACCATCGAAGAAGTAGAAAACTTTATAGCAAAATTAAAGACTTCAAAACCTTTATCAATAATAAACAATGGAGTTCATCTACACAGGATTGAAGTAGAAAACGAAGAGCAATTTAATTGCATAAAAAGAGAACTAAAAAGGCGAAAAATTTTGTTAGACTAAGTAATTTTCAGAGATTCAAAAGAATGTAACAACCTAAAATTTAGGGGGTGAACAAAAATGAAAAAAAGTATTTTGTTGACTCTCATTACCCTACTGTTTTCATTTAGCCTATTTGCGGCTGTTGAAAATACCGTTAAAGAAGCACGTTTCGCTGTAGAGGAGTTATTATCAAAACCAGATAGTGGCGCTTTTATTCAACTAGTAGAAATGGCAGAAGGTATTGTAATATTTCCCACATTTTATAAATTAGGCTATATCATCGGCGGTCAGTATGGTGAGGGTATTGTATTAAGAAAAGATAGCGAGACAGGTAAATGGTACGGTCCATCATTTGTAAATATATATGGTTTAAGCTGGGGAGCACAAATAGGAGTACAATCCGCGGGATTAATTTTAGTTGTAATGAATGAAAATGGGATGGAAGGTTTTATGGATAACAATTTTACCTTAGGAGGTTCTATTGGTATTTCCGCTGGACCGTTGGGTAGACAACTTTCTGCAGATATAGATTATAAATTACAAGCATCCATATATTCTTATTCTATCACAAAGGGATTCTACGCTGGAGTTTCTGTTGAAGGGGCTTATACCAGAGTGGATGATAATTCCAATGAGGCTTATTATGGGAAACCTCTTTCCCCTAAACAAATTTTAAATGAAAAAGAAGTTGATAACGAAGCAAAACAGATTGTAGAACTATTAGAAAAAGCTGTATTAGAAAGACAATTAAAAGAAAAAGAAACAACTTAATAGCCATTAAAATTTCAATAAAAAGGAGGAAACAAAAGTATGCCTTATGTAAACACAAAAGATATTTTAGAAAAAGCAAATAAAGAGTACTATGCTGTCGCAGCATTTAACATTAACAATCTCGAGTTTCTTCAAGCAATTGTGGAAGGAGGAATAGAGAAAAAATCCCCCCTGATAATCGAAACAAGTGAAGGTGCAATGAAGTATGCTGGCATGGGGGATCCTTTGAGAGGGGCCAGTCTGTTTGTTAAGATGGTTAGGGAGTTTGCAGATTCCTTAGATATACCAATTGCTCTGCACCTAGACCATGGTAAGAATTTTAATCATATAATATCTGCAATAAAAGCTGGTTATTCATCTGTAATGATAGATGCATCTGATAAACCACTGGAAGAAAATATAAAAGCAACGAAAGATATTGTGAGAATAGCTCATGCAGTGGGTGTTTCAGTAGAAGCAGAATTGGGAAAGTTAGCTGGAATCGAAGATAATGTTGTTTCAGCTGAATCTGTTCTTGTTAATCCAGATGAAGCAAAATACTTTGTCGAGGAAACTCAAGTTGATTTTCTAGCTCCAGCCATTGGCACTTCCCATGGGGCATTTAAGTTTAAAGGAGAAGCCAAATTAGACTATGATAGATTGAAAAAGGTTAAAGAATTGACAAATATGCCTTTGGTACTTCATGGTGCTTCAAGTGTTGTACAAGAAATGGTTGAAATAGCTGAAAATTATGGAGCTGATTTTGGAGGGTCAAAAGGTGTCCCCTCAGATATTTTGAAAGAAACTGTACGATTAGGTATAAATAAAGTAAATACTGATACTGACCTCAGGATGGCCTTTATTGCTGGATTAAGAGAATTCTTGCATAACAATTCAAAAGAGTTTGATCCTAGAAAATACATGAAAACGGCAAAAGAATACGTAAAAAAGGTAGTTTCAGATAGATTAGAGCTTTTAGGTTCCGCTAACAAAGCTTAATTCAAAGTACAGCCATGGTCCTCATGGTTGTACTTTTTTAAATTTTATCCACCAAATATTAATAGGAGGATTTCAAATGAAAATACTAGTGATCAACTCAGGAAGTTCATCCTTAAAATATCAAA